>NZ_JASJOJ010000006.1:0-144421 GCF_038519165.1 Photobacterium sp. SP02 | reverse complement strand
TGCCGACTTAGCTCAGTAGGTAGAGCAACTGACTTGTAATCAGTAGGTCACCAGTTCGATTCCGGTAGTCGGCACCATCTTTTAAACCTCGCTATTGCGAGGTTTTTTTTATCTATTCCTTTTGCACATTTTTCACGACATTAAGCCCATTTTTTATTAACGGTATTCTTAATAATCGATTTCAGAACGCTATTGTGATACACATTTCACACAGCACGGAATAACCTCTCCCTTACCCGACTGTCAAAGCATGACAGGCACAGGACACGCCGTGCATTGCCTGCCTGAAATAGTAAATGCATAGAAAAAGGTAATGACAAGCATAGAACTCCCTACCGAGTGTTTAACTCCAGGCCTGTATATCAAACTGCCGTTACAGTGGACGGAGCATCCGTTCATGCTTAATCACTTCAAGATTAAGGATAACCAGCAGATCCGTCTGATAAAAAACCTCGGGCTTAAATTTGTCATTCTCTATCCGGATAAAAGCGACGCCCACCCTCTTCCGGAAAATACGCTCAATACCGAACAGGATGCCATCTCAGAGCAAGAAGCCCGCTTTATCAATAAACAGGCCGACAAGTTGTGGAAAGAAAAGCAACGGCGAATTGAGCATCTGAAGAATTACAAACGCAACCTCAATCGTTGTGAGAAAAGCTTCCAGCGTTCTTTGTCCAAATTACGCGCGATTTCGCAAAAAATAAAAAACCGTCCGGTGACGGCATTTGCCGATGCCGAAGAACTGGTCAACGACATGGTGGAAGCCTTACTGGACAACGACAATCTGGTCCTGCACCTGATGAGCGATGCGAAAGAATCGGAAGATATTTACTACCATTCGCTCAATGTGGCCGTACTGTCCATGTTGCTGGCCAAATCCAACGGCATGCCAGCCAGCGATATCAAAACCATTGCCCTTGGCGCCCTGTTTCATGACATAGGGAAACAAAAAATACCGACGCACATTCTGCGCAAAATAACCCCTCTGACAGAGCCAGAAGCCAATTTCCTCAAACTGCACCCTAAGTACAGCCTTGAACTGGCAGAGCTGAGTGCAGACTTCCCGGACGCTGCCAAACCTATCCTCAGTCAGCACCATGAACTGATGGACGGCAGTGGCTATCCGCTGGGGCTGCAGGGCCACCAGATAAACCGCTTTGCACAATTGGTCGCTGTTGTTAACGCCTACGACAACTTGTGCCACCCTATGGATCCCGGCAAAGCCAAAATCCCCTACAGTGCGCTTTCCTATCTGTTTAAACACAAGAAGGGGCAATACAGTGAGGAATTCATCGCGTTAATGGTGCGTATGATGGGCGTCTATCCGCCGGGCAGTGTGGTGCTGCTATCCAACCAGCAGGTCGGCATGGTCATTTCCGTCAATGCCAAACGACTGCTTTACCCCAACATTTTGATTTACGATCCGAGCGTGCCGTCCAATGAGGCACCAGTGCTTGATCTGGAACAAAGTGATCTGACGATAGACCGGGCGCTGCATCCGCAGAAACTGCCCGAACCTATACGCCAGTACCTCAATCCCAGAGCCCGTATTTCCTATTACTTCGAACCGGAAAACGGATAAGGGCTGACAATGCAGCCCTTATGCTGATGCGCTTTACCAGCTGAACATATCTTTGATCCAGCCTTCAGGTTTACCCTCCCGGCAATGTGCGGACAGCGAGCCGGTCGGATCCCAGGCCGGCAGAGACTGCTCGCCCTGGCAATCCAGACCCAGGGTGCCGTTCTGCAACCTGTGATACTTGAGCGTACTGAGTTTCTGCGGCCAGCTAAGCTGCAGCCGCTCAGGCTGACGACGCTCCAGATAGCCGCTGTAGAGGCGTAATGCCCCGCTGGCGCCGGTCAGTTTGACCGGTTTATTGTCATCCCGGCCAATCCACACTGTGACCACTTCCCTGCCGTCGGCCCCGACAAACCAGCTGTCGCGGGTATCATCTGTGGTACCGGTTTTGCCAGCCAGTGCTGCCCAGCCAAATCTGGGTTGCAGATAACGCCCTGTCCCCTGACTGACAACCCGCTTCATCGCATAAGTCGTCAGCCAGGCCGCCTGCTCAGGCACCACCTGACGGCCGGAAGGAAGATGACGGTAAAGCACCTTGCCCTGACGCTCGACCACAGCGCGCAAAGCCGTCTGGTCGGCACGGCGTCCCCCGCTGGTCAGGCTCTGGTACATCTGACTGACGTCAAACGGTGACAGGGTAAAGGCGCCCAGCAAAATAGAAGGCAGGCGTGGCACGGCTTCTTTGGCGACGCCAAGTTCAGCCAGAGTGGCTATCACATTGTCCAGCCCGACCTGCAGGCCCAGATTCACCGTAGGGACATTCAGCGAACGCGATAAGGCGTCATACAAAGGCACCTGACCGCGATATTGACGATCATAGTTTTGCGGCCGCCACTCACTGCCCTGATTGCCTTTAAGCAAAATCGGCTTGTCGTCCAGTGTCGTGGCCAGACTGAACTTATCAGGCTGGCGCAGGGCGCTCAGATAAACGGCAGGTTTCACCAGCGAACCAATCTGCCGGCGACTGTCGAGTGCCCGGTTGAATCCGGCATAGCCCGGACGGCTGCCGCCTATCATGGCCCGGATCTCACCACTGTGCCGATCCACCGCCACCATAGCCGTTTCAATCGGACTCCCGGCTTTTTGCTCCAGTACCGGGATCCACTGCGCAACCGCGTTTTCAGCTTCTTGCTGCGACACAGGATCCAGGGTGCTGAAGATCCGCAACCCGACCCCGGGAGTGAAACGGTTACCGACTTTCTCTTTCAGTTCCCGTTGCAGCAGCTGGAAGTAGGCAGGCTGGCGGCTGGCGATCACCGGCTGCTTTTGCACATCCAGCTTTCTTGACGCGGCCTGCTCATACTCAGCGCCGGTCAGGATATTTTGATCCAGCATCAGTCTGAGCACCAGATCCCGCCTGTCTCTGGCGCGCTCGGTATGCCGCCACGGGTTGTAGTACGACGGGCCTTTGACCATGCCCACCAGCATCGCCAGCTGATCAATGCGCAGTTCCTGCAAAGGCCGGCCAAAGTACAGGTGGGCGCCCAGGCCAAAACCATGAATTTCCCGGCTGCCGCTCTGGCCGAGATACACCTCGTTCAGATAGGCTTCCAGGATACGATCTTTGCTGTAGCGATAATCGATAATGATCGCAATATAGGCTTCCTGGATCTTGCGCCACAACGAGCGTTCACGGGTCAGGAAGATATTTTTCGCCAGCTGCTGAGTTAAGGTACTGCCGCCCTGCACAGTACGACCGGCTTTAAGGTTCACCAGCGCCGCACGCAATATGGCCAGAGGCGACACCCCGCCGTGGTGATAGAAATCCCGATCTTCGGTCGCCAGCAGGGCATCAATCAGCACTTCAGGAAACTCTTCTCTGGGCGTGAAGATCCGCTGCTCCCCTTCTTTGGTGCCCAGCATTCCCAGCATTTTGGGTTCGACCCGCAGATACCCCAGCGCCTTTTCCCGCCCGAGATCGTCAATCCGGCTCAGCCCGCTGTCACCGAATGTCAGCATCACATGGCGCTGACTTTCATAGCCGTCATCAAACTCAAACGGACGGCGCACCAGCTCAATGCGGGTCGACGAGGCAGAATACTCCCCGGCACGCTGCGGGGTACGGACTTTGTGATACTGCAAGGCGTCCAGCTCACGTTTCACTTCGCTCAGGGCGATGGCCTGACCGGGCTGCAGATCCAGTACCCGACCGTACACAACGGCAGGTAAGTCCCAGAGCTGGCCTTCAAATTTGTCCCGCACCAGGGTGTCCAGATAGATACCCATCACCACCACCACCGCCAGAACCGCCAGCCCCAGCTTAAGGCCGAAAAACAGTACCCAGCGCCCCAGACGGGCGAGGCGGCTTGTCGGCGGGGTGCGCTTAGGCGGTGTCTGAGCCGCTTTTTTGCGCGGCTGGCTTTTGGCTTTTTTGCTGGCCGGAGCGGCTTTCCTGGTGGCTCTGGGCTGTTTTTCTGTTGGCTTTTTAGGCGCGGCCAGGCGGTGCTTGGACTCTTGGATCATCATGATGTCTTAGCTTAGTTAGCTATCAGGCTGTCAGTTTCAGCGCAGCACATGCTGGCCGACTACATATATTTCTTGGTTTTTCGTGTCGGGGCATGACTGGCGGGATCATCAGGCCAAACATGCTTAGGGTAACGGCCCTTCATTTCTTTTTGTACCTCTTTGTAGGCACCTTGCCAGAATGCGGCCAGATCCGAGGTGATCTGTAACGGCCGCTGGGCCGGCGAGAGCAGCTCAAGGACCAGCGCAACCTTTCCCAGGGCAATCCTGGGTGAGGCCTGCTCACCGAACATTTCCTGCATACGCACCGCCAGCACAGGGGCCTGCCCGGGCTGATACCGTATCGGGTAGCGTGACCCGGTCGGCACCTGATAATGGGTCGGCAGTGCCGCATCCAGGGCTTTGGCCTGCTCCCAGCCCAGATACGCTTCCAGCGCGGCGCTCAAATCCAGTTTCACCAGCGCTTTCATGCTGCCAATCCCCGTCATGAAAGGCAGCAGCCAGTCTTCCAGAGCCAGCAGCAAACTTTCTTCATCCATGGCCGGCAGTGCCATCTCCGGCAGCCAGCTGGCCGCACACCGGGCACGAGTCAGCAGGCCTTCGCTGCGCGCGTTCCAGGGCAGGACCTTCAGCCCCTGACGGCGAATGGCATTCAGCAAGGCTTCCCCGGCACGGGCCGGATCCGGCTCTGCCAGCGCGGTACGTTTAATGATCAGCTTGCCACAACAATGTTGCTTTTCAGCGACCAGACGCCCTTTTTTGTCATCCCAGTCGAGCCATTCCTTCTCATGAAACAGTTGCGGCATCGTCTGCTGCAGTTGCCCGATATCGGCCGCTACAGCGGAAAACACCCGGCTGTCACCCTGCCTGGTTTTCACCACATCAGCCACCACCAGAGCAGACTCCCCGGCCAGCGGATGGTCCTCATCAATGACCACGCCCTGACCGTTAGCCAGCTGAAAGCGGCCACCCTGCCCCCGGGACACGGCAACACGATCGGGAAAGCCCGCTGCCATCAATACCGGCAGCCAGCGGCTGTCGGTCCGCCATCTGAGCGTCTTATCCTGCTCAGTCGTCCCGAGTTTTGAAAAATGCTGTCTGGCTCGCTGCCTGTAGTAGGCACTGCGGGGGAGCTGATCCGACTCCAGCAGGTGCAGCTGAAACGCCAGATCCGGATTGTTCATTCCTCTGACCGGCTCTTCTAGCAGCGCCACCAGCATAGCAGCGGTCACGCGCGCACTCACCTCAAGCGAGCTGGCATGCGCCAGAATCGCCGCCAGCCGGGGCTCAGTACCCAGTTGCTGGATGGCCTGTCCTTTGCCGGTGAGCTGATGGCGGGTGTCCATCGCCCCCAGCGCGACCAGTAGTGCCTGCGCCTGCTGCAGCGCGCCCGCAGGCGGCACATCCAGCCAGCGCAGCTCACTGGCTGACACGCAGCCCCACTGGGCCAGCTCCATCGCCAGATGGCTCAGATCAGCACGCAGAATTTCCGGCTCGGGCACGGCGGGCTGACGGGCCAGTAATTCTTCGCTGTACAGCCGCAGGCAAATACCTGGCTCAAGCCGCCCGGCACGTCCGGCTCGCTGTTCCGCCGAGGAACGGGCAATACGCACTAACTCCAGACGGCTGATACCGGTTCTGGCGTCCCAGCGGGCAATCCGCTCTAAACCGCAATCCACCACCAAACGAATACCTTCAATGGTCAGGCTGGTTTCTGCGATATTGGTTGCCAGTACAATTTTCCGTTTGCCCTTGATGGCAGGCTGTATGGCCTGCTGCTGGGCTTTACTGTCCATTTGGCCATACAGTGGCGCAATAATAACATCCGGGCTGACAGCCGCTTGCAACCACTCGGCAAGCCGGCGAATTTCTCCGGCACCGGGCAGAAAGACCAGCACAGAGCCCGGCTCAGCCGTCATCAGCCGGAGGATCTCGCGCCCGGTCCATTCAATCGAAACACCATTGCCCTGCTGGACGCTGGTGGCCTGAGTCTGGTATCTGTAATCCACTGGATAGCTGCGACCGGCTGATACCAAGTATTCGGCATCAGGCAGTAAAGATTGCAAAGCCTGATGATCCAGGGTGGCCGACATCACCAGTAATTTCAGATCGTCACGTAAGGCTTCCTGCACTTCCAGCGCCAGTGCTAACGCCGTATCGGCATGCAGGCTTCGTTCATGAAACTCGTCGAAAATCAGCAGTTCTATGGCAGATAATTCAGGATCTTGCTGCAACATCCGGGTCATTACCCCTTCAGTCACTATCTCCAGCCGGGTCCTGTCACTGACCCGTGTTTCGCCCCGCACCCTGAGCCCTATGGTCTGCCCGACCTCCTCGCCCAGTTGAGCCGCCAGGTAGGAGGCGATATTACGGGCAGCCAGCCGGCGCGGCTCCAGCATAACAATTTTGCCGGCCACACAGCCCGCCGCCAGCAGTGACAGCGGCAGCCGGGTAGATTTACCCGCGCCTGGCGGCGCCTTGAGGATGATCTGTTCACTGCGCTCAAGCGCCTGGTGCAAATCAGGCAGCACCGCATCAATGGGGAGTTGTGACAATATCTTTACCTTGTGTCATCTTCTATGAAGGCGCCTGTGTTGCTGACAAGACAGAACGCTCAGAAAAAATCGGACTTATTGTACTCAAACAGGGATAACGGTGCTATCCAACCGGCAGGAGGTCGCTATGTCGCATGACTCTGGGTCACATTACTTCGGGCAGCCTGATGTTCCGCCTCAGCCCGGCAGCCAGCGGATGTTTTTTGCCCTGCCGCTGACAGAGCCACCTGCGGCGAATCTGGCGCCGTACCAAGGCTTGTGCCAGCTGAAAGATGCCTTACCCGGCAAAGGGCGTACCATACCCGATGCCAACCTGCATCTGACGCTGGCCTTCCTCGGGCAGATCACCGATGAGCAAACCCGCCAGCTCGTTGCCGCTGTCAACCAGCTCGCCATCCCGGCTTTCTCGATGCATTTCAACCTGCTGCGTTACTGGAAACGCAGTCGCGTGCTCTGGCTGGGCGGCGATATCTGCCCTGAGCCTTTAGGCCGGCTCGCCGAGCAGCTGAGCCAGCTGGCCCTTGATCTTGGACTGAGACAGGATGCCAGGCGCTATACCCCACACATCACGCTCAGGAAAAACCTGCGCCAGCGTCCTGTTCTTCCTGACGAACAACCGGATTTTCTTTTTCACTTTCAGCGCTTTGGCCTGTATATTTCTGAACCCGACGGGCCAGGCGTCCGTTACCGGCTCGCGAACCAGTGGCCACTTATTCAACCAGAAAGCGCCGTACAGGACAGCGAATGAATTACACACCTTCCCTGCAGCCAGCCACACTCATTAAACGCTATAAACGCTTTCTGGCCGATATTACCTTGCCCGACGGCACCGTCACGACCATTCACTGTGCCAATACGGGTGCCATGACAGGGTGCGCCGAACCCGGTGCCACTATCTGGTATTCCACTTCGGACAATCCTAAGCGGAAATACGCCCACAGCTGGGAATTAACGCAAACGCAGGACGGACACTGGATTTGCATCAATACCGCCAGAGCGAATCAAATTGTGGTCGAAGCACTCAAAAATAACCACATTCCGGAATTATCCGGCTATGCTTCATTGCGCACAGAAGTGAAGTATGGTACTGAAAACAGCCGGGTAGATATTGTTCTGGATAATCCCTCACTGCCATCTTGTTTCATTGAAGTAAAAAGTGTCACTTTGCTGGAAGATCATGGCCGCGGGTATTTCCCGGATGCTGTTACCACCCGGGGGCAAAAACATTTAAGGGAGCTGGCAGAGGTCGCAGCCACGGGTCAGCGCGCTGTGTTATTTTTCGCAGTCCTGCACTCTGGGATTGAAAATGTCGCCGCGGCACGCCATATAGACCCGGTCTATGATGAGTTACTGGAACAGGCAGAAAAAGCAGGGGTGGAAGTCCTCTGTTACCGTGCAGAAATCAGCCCGACGGCTCTGACTTTGAGCCAGCGGATAGAATTTGCTCAGTAACGCGGAAAAATGATGCTTTCTTCACAATGGTATAAAATTGAAGATATGCAGTAATTGCCACGTTATATCCTTTCTGCTATAGATACCCGCCAAAATTAACCAGTGACGGTTATTCGGTATATGTTAGGAGATGCTATATGCCAGAGAGCAAGGTTAAAAAATCGTTAGGCATCCTGGCTATTGCTGGGGTTGACCCGTATCAGGAAAAAGCCGGCGAAGAATATATGGGTGAAGCGCAGCTAGAGCACTTCCGCAAAATTCTCGGAGCCTGGCGCAACCAATTGCGTGAAGAAGTTGACCGTACCGTTAACCATATGCAGGATGAAGCGGCTAACTTTCCGGACCCGGTTGACCGTGCAGCACAGGAAGAAGAATTCAGCCTGGAACTGCGTAACCGAGATCGTGAGCGTAAACTGATCAAGAAAATCGAAAAAACGCTGCAACGTATCGAAGATGACGATTTTGGTTTCTGTGATTCATGTGGCGTGGAAATTGGTATTCGCCGCCTGGAAGCCCGTCCGACAGCCGACCTGTGCATCGACTGTAAGACACTGGCAGAGATCAAAGAAAAACAAATGGCTGGCTAAACTGCCCTTTGTAACCGTAATCTGACAAAAGGGAGCCAAGGCTCCCTTTTTTATTGTGATTGACTGTCTGCTATCCAACACCATGACAAAATTATCTCCGTATACTGGACGATTCGCCCCCTCACCTTCCGGTCCGCTGCACTTCGGCTCACTGGTGGCGGCATTGGGCAGCTATTTGCAGGCGCGCTCCCGGCAAGGTCAGTGGCTGGTCAGAATAGAAGATCTGGATCCCCCGCGCGAAATGCCCGGTGCCGCAGATGACATATTGCGCACTTTGGACGCCTTTGGCATGACCTGGGACGGCAGCGTCATTTACCAGAGTCAGCGCCACGCCCTTTATCAGGCACAGATAGAACACTGGCTGGCTCAGGGCGACGCCTATTATTGCCGTTGCAGCCGCAAAGCGATCAAAGAAGCCGGTGGCTTTTATCCCGGCACCTGCCGCAATGCTGGCCTGGACGCCACTCACAGTGCGGTAAGATTGAAAGTCGACCAGGCCATCACAGGTTTTCATGACCAGCTGCACGGCTGGATCGCAATACCTGAAGCGCTGGCCAGCGAAGATTTCATCATCCGCCGCCGCGACGGCCTGTATGCCTACAACCTGGCGGTCGTGCTGGATGATATAGCGCAAGGCGTCACTGAGGTCGTCAGGGGAGCCGATCTGATTGAACCGACAGGACGCCAGATAGGCCTCTATCACCGATTAGGACAACCCGAGGTAAGCTATTTACATCTGCCGCTTGCCGTAACGGAAAACGGCCATAAACTGTCCAAACAAAATCATGCGCCGGCTATCGACACGCGTCTGCCAGGACCGCAACTGTGGCAAGCGATGAGGTTTCTGGGGATGTGCCCGCCGGCAGAATTGCAGTGCGCTGATCGCGACGACATTCTCCGTTGGGGGATCGCGCATTGGGATGTCGCGAACCTGCCGCCAACAACAGCGATCACGCTGAACCTAGCATCTTGAGGTGACTTGGGTATATGATATGCGGCTGTTCAGTCCGGCCTTATCACAATTACGAGGTGTGTTATCTTTAGTCGAGTCGCCAGCTTTTGCCGTAAAGTATTGACCCGAGAGCAAAAAGCTCTGGGTAACAAGGAGCCAAGCTTGCAAGTTTATCAACGCCAGGAGCACGGTATCTCCCGCAAAGACATCAGCGAAAATGCGCTGAAGGTACTCTACCGCCTCAATAAAGCCGGTTTTGACGCCTATTTGGTCGGCGGCGGTGTTCGGGATTTGCTGCTGGACAAAGAACCCAAAGATTTTGATATTGCGACCAATGCAACGCCGGAAGAAATTAAGGCGCTGTTCCGCAATTGCCGCCTGATCGGCCGCCGCTTCCGTCTCGCCCATATACTCTTTGGCCGCGACGTGATTGAAGTGGCCACTTTCCGCGGCCACCATGATGCAGGCGCCGTTAAGCTGCCAGCCGGCAAGCAAGCCATTGCTTCGCGCAACCATGAAGGCATGCTGCTGCGTGACAATGTCTACGGCACCATTGATGAAGACGCAGAACGCCGTGACTTCTCGATTAACGCCCTGTATTACAGCATCAAAGATTTCACTGTCAGTGATTACGCGAACGGTGTGGTTGATCTGCAAAACCGCCTGGTCCGCCTGATCGGCGATCCTGAAACCCGCTATCGCGAAGATCCGGTGCGGATGCTGCGCGCCGTGCGTTTTGCCGTCAAGCTGGATATGCAGATTGAAGCAAGCACTGCAGCCCCGATCCTGGAACTGTCGACCCTGCTGAAAGACATTCCTGCCGCACGTCTGTTTGAAGAGAGCCTCAAGCTGCTGCAGGCCGGTAAAGGGCTGGAAACGTACAAAATGCTGCGCGAATACAATCTGTTCCAGCAGCTGTTCCCGATTCTGGCCGAGCATTTTACCGAAGATCACAGCAGCCAGACCGAGCAGATGCTTGAGCACATTCTGGCCGCCACTGACGTCAGAATCGCAGAAGGTAAGCGCGTCAATCCGGCCTTTATGTTTGCGGCCATGCTCTGGTATCCGATGAATGTCCGGGCGGAAGAAATTGCCAGCACCAGTGGTCTGAGTGACTACGATGCCTTCATGATAGCGGCCAATGACATTTTGGATGAGCAGGTGAAGAACATTGCCATCCCTCGCCGTCTGACCACCACTGTGCGTGATATCTGGCAGCAACAACACCGCTTTAGCCGCCGTTTCGGTAAACGCGCCTTTGCCATGCTGGAACACCCTAAATTCCGCGCAGCTTACGATTTTCTCGAAATGCGTGGCCAGTTTGAAGGGAAAGACGTGGCTGAGCTGGCAACCTGGTGGCACAAGTTCCAGTTTGCTGAGCGTGACGAACGCAATAAAATGGTACAGGAGCTGGGTGGCGGTAATCAGCGTCGCCGCCGTCGTCCGCAGCGCCGAAAGAAACCGCAGGCGAAATCGGCCTCATGATTCGTGCCTATATTGCCATCGGCAGTAATTTGAATGATCCGGTGAACCAGGCTTACCAGGCACTGACGGCATTACGTCAGGCCAGTGACGTGAGCGTGGTCGCCGAGTCCTCGCTGTACTGCAGTACCCCTATGGGGCCGCAGGATCAGCCCGATTACATCAATGCTGTGGTTGCCGTTGATACTGAACTGACACCACTGGCGCTGCTCGATCTGACGCAGAAGATTGAACAGCAGCATGGAAGAGTCCGCAAAGCAGAACGCTGGGGGCCGCGTACTCTGGATTTGGATATCCTGCTTTATGGCGATTTGCAGCACCACTGTGAACGTTTAACTATTCCGCACTATGGCATGAAAGCCCGTGAGTTTGTGCTTTATCCACTGGCTGAAATTGCCCCTGAACTCGTCCTGCCTGACGGTACAGCGCTGACTGACCTGCTACCCGAGGTGGACCGTAACGGCCTGCGTGTGTGGTCATCCTGACACACCCGGGAGAAGGGAGATAACAATGAAGAAAATCACGATTAACGACCTGATGAAGTGGAAGCAGGAAGGTCGTAAGTTTGCCTCACTCACCTCTTATGATGCGAGTTTTGCTCAGCTGTTTGAGCAACAGGAAGTGCCTG
This sequence comes from Photobacterium sp. SP02, assembly GCF_038519165.1. Classification (NCBI taxonomy): domain Bacteria; kingdom Pseudomonadati; phylum Pseudomonadota; class Gammaproteobacteria; order Vibrionales; family Vibrionaceae; genus Photobacterium; species Photobacterium sp. SP02. The sequence continues at coordinate 132,723 of NZ_JASJOJ010000006.1, read as the reverse complement.
TCCTTCTGGTCGGCGATTCCCTGGGTATGGTCCTGCAAGGCCAGACCGATACCCTGCCTGTGACTATCGATGAAATGGCTTACCACACCCGTTGTGTGCGTGCCGGCAGCCCCAATGCCCTGCTTCTGGCAGACTTGCCGTTCATGACCTACGGCACCCCGGAGCAGGCCTGTGACAATGCCGCCAAGCTGATGCGCGCCGGTGCCAATATGGTAAAACTGGAAGGGGGCAGCTGGCTGGCTGAGACCGTCAGAACCTTGACCGAACGTGCCATACCTGTGTGCGCCCACCTGGGCCTGACCCCGCAATCGGTCAATATCTTTGGTGGCTACAAAGTGCAGGGACGCGATAAAGAACGCGCTGACCAGATGCTGGCCGACGCCATTGCGCTGCAAAAAGCAGGCGCACAAATTGTCGTGCTGGAGTGTGTCCCTGCCTCACTGGCCAAACGTATTACCGAAGCCTTAGAGATTCCTGTTATCGGCATCGGAGCCGGTAACGTAACTGACGGCCAGATTTTAGTCATGCACGACATGTTAGGCATTTCTGCTAACTATATGCCGCGTTTTTCTAAAAACTATCTTGCTCAGACTGGCGATATCCGCACAGCGGTTTCACAGTATCTGAAAGAAGTGGAAACGGGAACATTCCCGGGTCCAGAGCATACCTTTGAGTAAGGAAAACCCACCATGCAGACTTTTGCTGACATTTCCCCTGTTCGTGAACAGGTTCGGGCCTGGCGCCGTGAAGGCCGCCGTATCGCCTTTGTTCCGACCATGGGAAATCTGCATCAGGGGCACCTGACTCTGGTTCGCAAAGCACGCGAACAAGCCGATATCATTATTGTCAGTATTTTCGTTAACCCAATGCAGTTCGATAAAGCTGACGACCTGAACAACTATCCTCGTACACTGGAAGAGGATCTGGCCAAATTGAATGGTGAAGGAGTCGAACTGGTTTTCACACCGACCCCGGATATCATTTATCCCAATGGCATGGACCGGCAAACCTTTGTCGAAGTGCCCAGCCTGTCTCACATGCTGGAAGGGGCATTGCGTCCCAGCCATTTTCGTGGCGTCGCCACCATAGTGACCAAGCTGTTTAATATTGTGCAGCCAGATGTGGCCTGCTTTGGTGAAAAAGACTATCAGCAACTGGCGTTGATCCGTCAAATGGTCAACGATCTTGCGATGCCGATTGAGATCATCGGTGTACCGACAGTGCGTGAAATGGATGGCCTGGCAATGAGCTCTCGTAATGGATACCTCACCGTAGATGAGCGTCAGCGCGCACCGGTCCTGGCCAAAACCATGCGCTGGATCAGCAGCCAGATCCGCGGCGGACGCCGTGACTTTGATGAAGTGGTGCTGGATGCCAATGATCAGCTGCGTGCTGCCGGTCTGGAGCCGGATGAAATTTACATCCGTGATGCCCGTACGCTGCAGGTTGTCGGCGAAGAAACCACACAGGCGGTGATCCTGATGTCTGCTTTCCTGGGGAAAGCGCGTCTGATTGATAATCAGGTCATTGAGCTGGCCGCTGTCTCGGCAGACACCACTCACTAACAGCGCCTGACAGGCTCCTGCGATACCCACCTGACGAAAACGCCCAGTTACTTACCGGTAACCGGGCGTTTTTTATTGCGCCTTAAAACCCGCTGTATCGACTCAGGAGCGTAAACCTATCCCTTTTGATATCAGATAATGGGCCAGGCCGTACAAAGCAAGCACAAAGGCCAGCAGCACGCTAAAGGCGGTACCTATACCGACATCGGATACCCCGAGGAAACCATAACGAAACGCATTGACCATGTAGACGATAGGGTTGAGCTTGGACACCCACTGCCAGAATTCAGGCAACAGATTGAGGGAATAAAACACCCCGCCTAAATAGGTCAAAGGCGTCAGCACAAAAGTGGGAATAATGCTGATGTCATCAAAGGTTTTGGCGAACACCGCGTTGATCAGTCCTCCCAGAGAGAAAACAATCGAGGTCATGATGACAGTGGCAATAATCACCCCCAGGTGCGCTATCTGCAAATCGACAAACAGCAGCGACACAGCCGTCACTATCACCCCGACACCCAGCCCGCGCAGTACCCCACCGCCAATGTAGCCGGCGATAATGACAAAGTTGGGCACAGGCGCAACCAGCAATTCTTCAATATTGTGCTGAAACTTGGCACTAAAGAAAGAGGACGCCACATTCGAGTATGAGTTAGTGATCACTGACATCATGATCAAACCGGGCACTATATATTCCATATAGGTAAAACCGCCCATCTCACCGATCCGGCTGCCGATCAGGCTGCCGAAAATGATGAAGTATAAGGTCATGGTGATGGCTGGCGGCACCAGAGTCTGTACCCAGATGCGGGCAAAACGGTTCACTTCCTTACTGATTAAACTTTGAAAAGCAATCCAATACTGGTATCTCATGCAGACTGCTCTCCTTGACTCTGAGCAACAAGCGTCACGAACAACTCCTCAAGACGGTTGGCTTTATTACGCATAGACAGTACCTCTATCCCCTGGGCACTGAGCTGGCTGAATACCGCGTTCAGACCTGTTCCCTTGTGAATGTCGATTTCCAGCGTGTGGTTATCCGGCATTTTCCATGCCACACCATCAAGCTCAGGTTTACTGCCATTGAGAACAACATCAAGAATGAAGGTTTCCACCTCCAGCTTGGCCAGCAGCGATTTCATGCTGGTGTGTTCAATCAGCTCACCATGATTAATGATGCCGATATTACGGCACAGCATTTCAGCTTCTTCCAGGTAATGCGTTGTCAGAATAATCGTGACGCCCTGGCGGTTAATTTCTCGTAAAAAAGTCCACATCGAACGGCGCAGCTCGATATCCACCCCTGCGGTCGGTTCATCAAGAATTAACAGCCTGGGTTCGTGCATCAGGGCACGGGCAATCATCAGGCGCCGCTTCATACCGCCAGACAAACTACGGGCACGCTCATTGCGCTTATTCCACAAATCCAGCTGTGTCAGGTACTTCTTTGCCCGCTCTTTGGCCAGCGCCTTGGGGACGCCATAAAAACCGGCCTGATTGATCACTATCTGCTCGACAGTCTCGAACTGGTTGAAGTTAAACTCCTGCGGCACCAGACCGAGCTGATTTTTCGCTTCAACCAGCTGCTTGTCGATGTCATAGCCAAACACTTTCACCTGACCGGAGGTTTTATTGACCAGGGAGCTGATCACACCAATCGTGGTCGATTTACCGGCACCATTAGGCCCCAGCAGAGCGAAAAAGTCCCCTTCTTCGACTGTCAGGCTCATATCCTTAAGGGCCTGCACCCCTGGATAAGCCTTGTTTAAATCAGTAATTTCTAATGCATTCATACAATACGCTTTTTTATTTGGTATAAAGAGTAAAAAAATCAACAAATCGGATTTGCAAGCCGCCTCGCAAGTGTATAGTAATGACCTGTTTATCTTTGGCTTTGCAAGCGCATCATAGCAGCCATAGCCTGACCAAAGATAAACAACCCAATGTAGCAAACTAAGGTGTTGTCATGGCAGAAATTAAACAGCTATTTGCAAATAACTTTTCCTGGTCGGAAAAGATTAAAGCAGAAAACCCGGAATTCTTTTCACATCTCGCGAAAGCGCAGCACCCGGAATATCTCTGGATCGGCTGCTCAGACAGCCGGGTTCCGGCAGAACGCCTGACTGGCCTGGACTCTGGCGAGCTTTTCGTGCACCGAAACGTGGCTAACCAGGTCATTCATACTGATCTGAACTGCCTGTCAGTGGTGCAGTATGCTGTCGATGTGCTCAAGGTCAAACACATCATTATCTGCGGCCACTATGGTTGCGGCGGTGTGGCAGCCTCCATTGATAATCCGCCGTTAGGGCTCATCAATAACTGGCTGCTTCATATTCGCGATCTGTACCTTAAGCACCGCAGCGATCTGGGCACCCTGCCCCGTGAGGCCTGGGCCGATAAGCTCTGTGAAATCAACGTGGCTTCGCAAGTATACAACCTGGGCAACTCGACCATCATGCAACAAGCCTGGGAACGCGGCCAGAAAGTGAAAATTCATGGCTGGGTGTACGGTATTGGTGACGGCAAACTGACGGATTTGGGCGTTACCGCCACCAGCCGTGAGTCTCTGGAAGTTTCCTACCAAAGCGCGATGGCAACGATTTTACCCAAAGAATAGCCCATAAAGTAAAAGCGACCATCCGGTCGCTTTTACTTGTATCACGCAGCTAAAAACCGAGAGTTATCAGTCTTCCAGCGGAATCACTTTTCCGATAAACCGTAGATGGCGGTATTTCTGCGCATAATCAATGCCGACACCGACCACAAATTCATCGGGAATTTCAAAACCAATCCACTCGGCATCCACGGCGACTTCACGGCGCTCAGGCTTGTCCAGCAAAGTACAGATACGGATGGAATTCGGATTACGCAGGGCCAGTATTTCCCGGACTTTATTCAACGTGTTGCCGGTATCAATAATATCTTCAACCAGCAGCACGTCTTTGCCTTCGATTTCATCATCCAGATCTTTCAGAATACGGACATCACGGCTGCTTTCCATCGCGTTTCCGTAACTGGAAGCCGTCATAAAATCCACTTCGTGCGGCAGTTCAATCGCACGGGCCAGGTCAGCCATAAAGACAAAGGAACCTCGCAGCAATCCCACCATGACAAGGTTGTCTGAGCCCTGATAATAGGCGGTGATCTGCTCTCCGAGCTCTTTAATCCTTGCCTGAACATCCTGCTCAGAAATCATGACTTCAATGGTATGCTTCATTTATCTCTCCATATGCGCATTTGGCATGCACATGGGTCTCAGTGATTACTAAAAAGCTATTCTACCATCCTTGAACAAGAAAAGTTATTGCTTCAATTATTCGAGCCATATGACACAACGGGTATAAATCAGATTGAACCAAATCCATTGCTGAGGTAGAGTTATTAAGCAAAGTGCATATAAATCGATTGGCTAGGGAATTTGTAGCATGGACACCATAGTTAAAAAAACGAGGACGCGTCTCTCACCTGAGAAACGAAAACAACAACTTCTCAAGTGTGCGCTGGAAGTGTTTGCCCGCCGAGGTATCGGACGCGCAGGACATGCCGACATTGCTGATATGGCCAATGTCTCAGTGGCAACGGTTTTCAATTATTTTCCTACCCGTGAAGCACTTGTTGAGCAAGTTCTGTCACAGGTGGAAAGAAATTTTAATGAACTGCTGAATCTGTGCCTGGGAGAAGAGCACGATACCCTTCATAGTCACCTGAGCTGTATCACTGGCTATATGATTGATGCGGTTATCGAACAGCAGGACTGGTTAAAAGTATGGTTTGAATGGAGTACTTCTGTCAGGACTGAAACCTGGCCGCAGTTTCTTGATGCAAACCGTCCGAACCTGAAACAACTGACCAATATCTTTGAGCAGGGTAAACAGGATGGTCAGCTAAGTACGGAGATTACCTCTTATGATCTGACCTGGCTGCTTCATGGCTTATGTTACGTGCTGTATTTACGCGCCAACATTGAGCCAGACAAAAACAGCATGCAAACACAGGCCGACGCTTATATCAGCCTAATGTTCCCGCAGGCATAACTGCTGCCGTTAACTGGCAGCAGCAAGTATCCTGGGCTGGTACAAATCCAGCTCTACGGATACGCGTTGACCTGTTTGCAGGATCATGGGGGTATTCACTATCAAGTGGTGCCCCTCATAGTCTACCGTGTAGCGACAGCTGTCGCCCATGAACTGCTGTTCCAGAATAATCCCTTCACCGTCTTCGGTCGGTGTCAGCTTTAGGTTCTGTGGCCTGACAAGCCACTCAACATGCCTGCCTTCACCAAATGTGACAGCTTTTGCCAGATCAACACGGCCAAAGGGCGTCAGTAATCCATCCTGGCCGATAGTGGCCGGCACATACGAACCCGCCCCCAGGAAATCAGCCACAAAACGACTGCAAGGTTGATAGTAAAGCTCCGCTGCGGTACCAAACTGTTCTATTACGCCATTGTGCATCACTGCCAGCTTGTCCGCGAAAGCAAAGGCTTCCTCCCGGCTGTGAGTCACAAAGATAGCCGTTACCCCCTGCGCCTTGAAGATTCGCCGTATTTCCCGAATCAGGCCATGGCGAACCTGAGTGTCGATATTCGAAAACGGTTCATCCAGCAATATCAGATCAGGCTCGCAAGCCAGAGCCCGCGCAATCGCAACTCGCTGTTGCTGACCACCAGATAACTGGTGCGGGTAACGCTGGCCAAGGTTTTCCAGCCTAACCAGCGACAGCATTTCTTCTACTTTGGTCTGCGCACTGTTTTTTTCCCAGTCTCGCAGGCCAAAGGCTATATTTTCCGCCACAGTCAAATGAGGGAACAGCGCATAATCCTGGAAAATCATCCCTATATTGCGATCCTCCGGCGGCACCCAGCTCACTTTATCCACCACGGTACGGCCGTTTATCTGCAACTCGCCCTGCTCTTGCGGTAATAAGCCGGCAATGGCCTTAAGCAGGGTCGTTTTCCCGCAGCCGCTGGCTCCTAACAAACAGATGATTTCATTGTCTTCCACCACCAGAGACAGATTTTCCAGTACGGCATGACCGTTATAACGACAGGTCAGATTATGGACAGATAACGCATGACTCATCAGTGTGATTGCTCCAATGAACGGTTTACAACAACCAAAGGCACCAAGCCGACAAGCACCAGCAGAATGGCTGGCATAGCGGCCAGCTCCAGTTGCTCATCAGAGGCATAGTTGAAAACATAGGTTGCCAGAGTTTCAAAGTTAAATGGCCGCAGTAACAGCGCGGCGTTCAGCTCCTTCATCGATTCGATGAAGACCAGCAGACCCGCTATCAGGCAGCCCCGCCGGATGAGCGGCAAATGTACACGCCTCAGCATAGACATGGGCGCGCACCCCATGGTCTTGGCTGCCATATCCAGTGACGGAGGAATTTTGGCCAGGCTGCTTTCAATACTGCCCACGGCTACCGCACCAAAACGCACCACAAAGGCAAAAATCATGGCAAACACAGAGCCGGAGAAAAACAGCCCGGGCCGTCCCCATCCCATGAACTGAGTGAAGTCATTCAGCCAGTGATCGGCAGTGGTCAGTGGGATCATCACGCCGATTGCCAGCACAGTACCCGGCACGGCGTAACCCATCACACTTAACCGCATCGGCGCGATGCTGGACCGGCGGCCATCCAGGCGATGATAAAAATTGACCAGCAGGGCCACGGCGACTGCTAACAAAGCCGCGCTCACCGCAACCATCAGGCTGTTGATACTGAACTGTCTGAACTCTGAGTTCCAGCTCTGGGCAAAATACTGCCAGGCATAATAGAGCAGCTGCAGCAACGGCAGGATGAAAGCCAAACCGATCAGCCCCCAACACCAGCTCAGTGCCAGCACTTTTTTCCAGCCGGACAAACGGTAACGGACATCTTCATTCGGCTCACTGTGCTGCTGAAACAGCTTTTGCCGGCGACGACTGAATCGCTCTGCGCTGATCAGCAAAAAAATGGCCAGCAGCATCATGGCGGAAATTTTTGCCGCCGCGTTGAGGTTGGAATAGCCCAGCCAGGTGTCGTACACCGCCGTTGTCAGCGAATGGACGGCAAAGTAACTGACAGTACCGAAATCGCCTAGGGTTTCCATGGCAATCAAAGACAGGCCGACGGCAATGGAAGGCCGAGCCAGAGGCAAAGAAATGCGCCGGAAGCTTTCCAGCGGCGAACAGCGCAGCAAACGCGCAGATTGCAGTAAACTGGCGCTCTGTTCCATAAAAGCCGTGCGGGCCAGCAGGTAGATATAGGGATAAAGCACCAAAGCCAGTACCAGACACGCACCGCCTAAGGTGCGGATATCGGGAAACCAGTAATCCTGATAACTCTGCCAGCCAAACCAGTCGCGCAGCAGAATTTGTACCGGTCCGGCATAGTCGAACCAGTCAGTGTAGATGTAGCCTATGATGTAGCCCGGCATCGCCAGCGGCAATACTAAGGCCCATTGCAGCCACTTTTCACCGGGCAGCCGGCACATGGCCATAAACCAGGCGGCGGGCAAGCCAAACAAAGCAGCCAATAATGCGGTGCCGGTGACCAGCACCAGTGTATTGAGGGTATAGGTCCCCATCACTGTGCTCATCAGGTGCGCAAACACCTGATCCGATTCCCCCAGCGCCGTATAGAAAATGGCTAAAATGGGTAAAACCAGTAAAACACCAAACGTCCAGCCGCTGGTTTTCCAAATAGGGTATCTGTCTTTCATTGCCGACAACTTTGTATCCTTGAGCTGACACGAGAGAAGCCTTGCCCAACCAAGGGGCAACACATGCGTCCAAGCGGTTCGCGAAAAAAACGCCCCCAAAGATACCAGACAATAGATAAAAAGGGGCCTACCGACCCCTGTTTTTCTTCTACTTACAGATCAAACTGTACTTCATCCAGCAATTTGGTTGCTGCATTGTGATAATCAGCGATCTTCTCCAGAGGCAGAGTATCAGCTTTAAACTCCCCCCAGGACGCCACCAGCTCAGAGCGCTCTACACCCGCTTTAACCGGGTATTCAAAGTTCACTTCAGCGTACATGTGCTGAGCTTTGTCTGATGTCAGGAATTCCATCAGTTTCTGAGCATTGGCTTTATTAGGCGCATACTTAGCCATCGCCATACCGCTGATATTGACATGGGTGCCATTGACCTGCTGACCCGGAAAATTGATGTAAACCGCTTCTGCCCACGCTTTCTGATTTTCATCGCTCAGCATATTCCCCAGGTAGTAGCTGTTACCAATGGCCAGATCACACAGGCCTTCTTTGACCGCTTTCACCTGACCACGATCGTTACCCTGAGGTTTGCGAGCCAGGTTGGCTTTTACCCCTTCAAGCCAGGTTTTGGTTTCTGCTTCCCCGTAATGGGCAATCATCGAAGAAACCAGAGAAATATTGTAAGGGTGCTTACCTGAACGGGTGCAGATTTTGCCTTTCCACTCAGGTTTCGCCAGATCCAGGTAATCAAAACTGGCTGGCAGACGGCCGACACGCTCCCGGGATGAGTACACACTGCGGGTGCGTAACGTCAAGGCAAACCACTCATCGTCAGAATCGCGGTACTGAACCGGGACATTCTGATCAATCACTTCACTGTCAACGGCCTGAACCAGGCCTTTATCGCTCAATTCTGCCAGACGGCTGATGTCAACGGTCAGAATCACATCGGCCGGGCTGTATTCGCCTTCCTGAGCCAGTTTTTCAGCAATGCCGTCTTTGGCAAACTTGACGTTGACCTTAATGCCGGTTTCATCCGTGAATTCTTTCAGCATCGGCTCAATTAAAAACGGCTGGCGCAGAGAGTAGACGTTGACTTCTTCGGCTGCCTGAACCATTTGAGGTGCCGACAATCCCAGTAATACAGCAGAAGCTAACAGTTTTTTCATTGAGCATTCCCTTAATACAAAAATGAATGATAACGTTTATCAGTATCGCTCAATTATACTGTAGCTGCTTCAGCCAACAATGTGTTGAAACAAATGAACACAAAAAAACGCTGCCATCAGGCAGCGTTTTTGATAGTTATGTGAATTAGCTCAACTTTAAAGCAATTACTTCACACTGACAAACTCAGGGTAAGCATCTATACCGCAGTCGTGTAAATCCATTCCTGCCATTTCTTCCTCTTCGCTGACACGGATCCCCATGGTGGCTTTCAGGATGGCCCATACGGCCAGACTCGCACCAAAGACCCAGGCGAAGATAACAACCGCACCCAACAGCTGAGCACCAAAGCTGGCATCAGTGTTGTTGAACGGTACCACCATCAGCCCGAAGAAACCGCACACACCGTGCACTGAGATAGCGCCGACAGGATCATCGATTTTCAGCTTGTCCAGACCGATGATACTGAAGACAACCAGCGCACCGGCAATCACACCGATAATGACAGAAGACATAGGTGATGGAGACAGCGGATCTGCGGTGATAGCTACCAGGCCCGCCAGTGCACCATTGAGAATCATGGTCAGATCAGCTTTACCCCAGGTGGTTTTACACACAGCCAGTGCAGCGATGGCACCTGCTGCTGCGGCGGCATTGGTGTTGAGGAAGATTTTACCCACTGCCGTCGCATTCTCGAAGTCGGAAATCATCAGCTGCGAGCCGCCGTTAAAGCCGAACCAGCCAAACCACAGGATAAAAGTACCCAGAGTTGCCAACGGCATGTTTGAACCGGGAATCGGCAGGATTTCACCATTTTTACCGTATTTGCCTTTACGGGCGCCCAGCAGCAGCACACCAGCCAGTGCCGCAGACGCACCCGCCATATGCACAATCCCTGAGCCGGCAAAGTCACTGAAACCTGCAGCCGACAGGAAGCCACCACCCCAGGTCCAGTACCCTTCAACCGGATAGATAACAGCCGTCAGAACAACTGAGAATACCAGGAATGCCCACAACTTCATGCGTTCGGCCACAGCCCCTGAGACCACAGACATGGCTGTCGCGACAAAGACCACCTGGAAGAAGAAGTCAGATTCCAGCGAGTGATCAGCCCCTTCCGCCTGAGTACCGAATAAAGTACCAAATGAAGGCAGCCAGCCACCTTCGCCGTTATTCACATACATGATGTTATAACCCACAATCAGGTACATGGTGCAGGCAATGGCGTACAGACAAAAGTTTTTGGTTAAAATTTCTGTGGTATTTTTTGAGCGCACCAGCCCGGCTTCCAGCATGGCAAAGCCTGCTGCCATCCACATGACCAGGGCACCTGAGATCAGGAAAAAGAATGTGTCGAGCGCGTAGCGCAGCTCTGTCACCGTTGTTGATAATTCCATGGTTGTCGTCCTCTTATCACATCTCGTTGTTATAATGCTTCTGCGTCTGTCTCACCGGTACGGATACGTACCGCATGGTCCAGGTCGTAAACAAAAATCTTACCGTCACCGATTTTGCCTGTGTGTGCTGCCTTGGTGATGGCCTCAAGAATGATGTCCAGGTTCTCCGCCTGGGTGGCGATTTCCAGCTTGACCTTAGGCAGGAAATCAACCTGGTATTCCGCACCGCGGTACAGTTCAGTGTGCCCTTTCTGACGACCAAATCCCTTGACCTCAGAAACGGTCATCCCCTCAACCCCTACGTCCGCCAGCGCTTCACGCACATCATCCAACTTAAAAGGTTTGATTATTGCATTGATGAGTTTCATTAACCTTGCTCCTTAAACCTGTGCATCCCTAACATACACAGATTAATAAACAAGCTTCGTGCCAACTTTAAAAACCCTTAATAAACAACATCTTAATTAATAAACAGAAAAATTGCACAAAAAAACCGCACCATGGTGGTGCGGTTAATTCCCCGAAAAGAAGCAAAGCAGGAATTTACACTGAATCTGACGCCTATCGTCCGCGGATGAATGCACGCCAAGCATGCAAGACTTGCTCAAGATCCTCGAATCCACACAGGGAAACCGCTTCATCGTCATAATGGCTCATGTCTTCATCAAGCTGATCTTCACCTTGAAAAAACAAATAATTAGCCTGAACAATGGCTTCGTTATCCTCCAGGATCAGTGTCATTTCTTCCCCGCTTAACCGCCACTCGCTCGTGGTGCCCTTCAATGCACCAAGTTGATTCAGGATCAAGGCTATCTTTGCCTCATCAGACTGCACTTCTTCCACCAGCCAGCGGCCGAGCGCTTCATGCCCCATAGAAAAAACCACATGATAGCTGCCGTCCAGCATGTTTTTCTTAAATTCGTAGTCCATACCTGCCCTTTATTATTGTGATTGGTGATTCGTTCTTGGTGATTGGAATCTGCCGTCAGGCGCCATCTTACTTAACTATTGTCCGCATACTGCATTCAGTGAAGGGAGCCGGAATAATTCCGCCGCGCACCTTGTCAGGAACCCGGTAAAAATGCAACCTGAAGCCGCTATGAGCTGTCTTTAAGGCGTGAGTGGGGAAGTTGCCCACCTTGCCGAGTCACCGCAACAGGCGGGCTTAAAAGGCAAACGGCAAACGGCAAACTGTAGCGCAACACAAAAAGCCATCAAGACAAAAAAGACAGGGAGCCATTGGCTCCCTGTCTTATTCACGAGTATCTATCCGGGTCAGGTATGCTTACACCGCAGCCTGGATAATCACTTCATCGGCACGCTTGGTGTACTGGCCCATACGGTGGAAGTTCAGATAACGGTAAGTATCTGCTGCCGTAGCATTAATCTGCTTGGCGTACTCCATGTACTCTTCCACAGTCGGGATGCGACCCAGGATAGCCCCCACCGCGGCCAGCTCAGCTGAAGACAGATACACATTGGCACCTGTCCCCAGACGGTTCGGGAAGTTACGGGTAGAGGTCGACATCACAGTCGCTTTGTCAGCCACACGCGCCTGGTTGCCCATACACAGCGAACATCCCGGGGTTTCAATACGAACCCCGGCACGGCCGAAGATGCCGTAGTAACCTTCCTCGGTCAGTTGATCACGGTCCATCTTAGTCGGCGGTGCCACCCACAAACGCGTGTTCAGCTGGCCACCAAATTTATCCAGCAGCTTACCGGCGGCACGGAAATGACCGATGTTAGTCATACAGGAACCGATGAAGACCTCGTCGATTTCCGTACCCTGCACATCAGACAGCAGGCGAGCATCATCCGGATCGTTAGGTGCACACAGGATAGGCTCTTTGATCTCAGCCAGATCGATTTCGATCACGTGAGCATATTCAGCGTCTTTGTCTGCTTCCATCAGTGACGGATTATCCAGCCATTCCTGCATCGCAGTAATACGGCGCTCAATAGTACGACGATCGCCATAACCTTCCGCGATCATCCACTTCAGCATCACAATGTTGGATTCCAGGTACTCAGCCACAGATTCCTGCGACAGTTTCACTGTACAACCCGCCGCACTGCGCTCTGCTGAGGCATCAGACAGCTCGAACGCCTGCTCCACCGTCAGGTGCTCAACACCTTCAATTTCCAGCACGCGGCCGGAGAATTCGTTGATCTTACCAGCTTTCTCTACGGTCAGCAGACCTTGCTTGATACCGTAGTAAGGGATGGCATGCACCAGATCACGCAGCGTGATCCCTTCTTGCATTTCGCCCTTGAAGCGCACCAGGATAGATTCTGGCATATCCAGCGGCATCACGCCGGTTGCCGCGGCGAACGCCACCAGGCCAGAACCGGCCGGGAACGAGATCCCCAGAGGGAAACGGGTGTGCGAGTCACCGCCGGTACCGACAGTATCAGGCAGCAGCATACGGTTCAGCCAGGAGTGAATCACACCGTCGCCAGGACGCAGCGAGACACCGCCACGGTTCATGATGAAATCAGGCAGCGTATGGTGGGTGTTGACATCAACTGGCTTAGGATACGCCGAGGTGTGACAGAATGACTGCATGGTCAGTTCGGCAGAGAAGCCCAGACAGGCCAGATCTTTCAGCTCATCACGGGTCATAGGACCTGTGGTGTCCTGAGAGCCCACTGTGGTCATCTTAGGCTCACAGTAAGTGCCCGGACGGATACCTTCAACGCCACAGGCTTTACCGACCATTTTCTGAGCCAGGGTAAACCCTTTGCCTGAATCGGCCACTGGCTGCGGACGGCGGAATACCGTCGACGCTTCCAGGCCCAGACACTCACGGGCACGGTCAGTCAGACCACGACCGATGATCAGCGGAATACGGCCACCGGCACGCACTTCATCAATCAGCACATCGGTTTTCAGCGAGAAGGTCGAGATCACTTCATCACTGCCGTGGTGGCGCACTTCGCCTTTGAATGGGTAAACGTCGATCACATCGCCCATGTTCAGCGCCGTCACATCCACTTCAATCGGCAGTGCACCGGCATCTTCCATAGTATTAAAGAAGATAGGCGCAATCTTACCGCCCAGCACATAACCGCCAGCGCGCTTATTCGGCACATTTGGAATGTCATCGCCCATAAACCAGAGGACAGAGTTAGTCGCCGATTTACGGGATGAACCCGTACCGACCACGTCACCCACGTATACCAGCTGATGGCCTTTTTCTTTCAGGGCTTCAATTTGTTTCACCGGGCCGACGGAACCGGCTTGATCCGGTTCAATACCGTCACGTTCATTTTTCAGCATCGCCATCGCGTGCAGAGGAATATCCGGACGGGACCAGGCATCAGGTGCCGGTGACAGGTCATCGGTATTGGTTTCACCGGTGACTTTAAAAACGGTCAGGGTAATTTTTTCAGCCAGTTCAGGCTTAGACAGGAACCACTCGGCATCCGCCCAGGATTGCAGCACTTGCTTGGCGAATTCGTTGCCGGCTTTTGCTTTTTCTTCGACATCATAGAAAGCATCGAACATCAGCAGCGTATGAGACAGGGCTTTCACCGCAATCGGTGCCAGTTCGGCATTGTCTAACAGGCTGATCAGTGGCTCAATGTTATAACCACCCTGCATGGTACCCAGCAGTTCAGCCGCTTTTTCTTTGCTGACAATGGGAGAAGTCGCTTCACCTGTGGTAATCGCGGCCAGAAAGCCCGCTTTCACGTATGCGGCTTCATCAACACCTGGCGGGATGCGGTTTTCCAGCAGGTCGACCAGGAAGGCTTCTTCGCCTGCAGGTGGATTTTTCAGAAGTTCAACCAGAGCAGCAGTTTGCTCGGCATCCAGAGGCTTAGGGACAATCCCTTCAGCAGCACGCTCTTCGACGTGTTTACGGTAGGCTTCAAGCACGACATATTCCTCATTTTTCGGTTTAGCCAACCGGCTAAACATCCTTGGAAGTGATTGCCCTCTCCGGTTATCTCGCACGCATTATGCTTGACTTGATTCAGACCTTTTTGGCGTGCAGGAGAGACCAAAACCGGTTACGGAGCATACCATTTTTAACTAAACATTAAAATCAGGCGGACTTTTACAACATTCACAAAACAGGAAAAATCCCGGTATTACAAGGCTCCTCCAAAAAACAGATAGAATGAACTTAAATCTTCTTCCGTCCTGCCATAAGCCAGAATGAATGGCCCGAATGGCGTAGTAATACCCGTAAATATGCTACCCGCATAGTATCCCGGTATTTCTGAGACCGAAAGATTGGGATTATTGAACACGCCGCCCCATTCGACAGAGCCGCCCAGATACACCGCTGAGTTAAACAGGCCGAAGTCGTTATCCAGCAGATGGTAACGGTACACCAGGGCAGAAAATACTTTATTGTTACCCGACAGGCTGTTTTTCGGTATGCCGGATAAATTCAGGAATCCCCCCAGCTCTTTGGGGTCAAGCCGTAAATCCTCGTCAGAATGGACGTTGCCGTATTCCGCCTTGCCCATCACGGTATGGCGGCCAAAGGTGTACGCCCCTTTCCAGCCCAAATCGAAATGCAAAGAAGTATCTGTACTGTGCTCACCCCGAAAACGCACACTGTCATCCGAAGAGGCAATTTCGGCCAGAAAAAAGTGACCGTTGTTCGGCAGGGTGAAATCGTCCAGGGTATCAAGGTTGTACCTCAGATAAAGGCGTCGGCTGTTGCGCTCCTGATCGCCCAGATTCAGAATACCGGGAAATTGTGTTTCTCCGTTGCCAAACAGATAACCTACCCTGAATTCCTGCCACAGGGCAGGCTGCCACCCCAGCGAGCTGTCGATATTCACATCAATGAAGCGCGCAGCGATAAAATCATCAATGTTCTTCAGGTTTGGCTCTTCCCCCGAAACCGCCAGATAGGTATTGGTCACATCGTAATCGATGCCCATCACGGCGAACCATTCCTGATCGTTGGTAAAAGGTACATACAACTCGCTGGCAACGCGCTTATCTGAGCCATATTCGAGCTCGTTGCGCCATTCTGCCCCTTTCTCTGACAGTCCGGTCGCCGTTAACGCCAGGCCGATGGAGAAGTCGGTATTATTGGCAAAGTCATCTTCTAAGGCGAAGCGCATGTCGATGAAGTTGGGCCCCCAGCTTTTGGCCTTCACTTCAAAGATCAAGATATGGCGGTTGCCTAAGCGCTCAAACCGGTAATCTACCCGTTCAAACCTGTCCAGCGCATACAGATCGCGCACACTTTGCTCCAGCTGCTCGGTATTGACTTTCATGCCGGGTTTCAGCTGCAGACGGTCTAGCAGGACTTCATCGGCATAAGGGCTGTTGTTGAGCAATTCAATTTCGTCAATCCGGCCTTCTTCCAAAAATTCCAGCTCGCGCCGGGCTTCCTGTTTGTTATCAATATAGGCCTGATAAGTGCTGGCGTTGCCAAGCTCTGCCAGCTGGAAGCGCACAGTCTGAACACTGTGATAACCACTATCGAAGGCTTCCGGCATGCGGTCAAAGTCTGTGGTGCTGATGCCCCGGACATCCGGACGCAACAACAGGTCGCTGTCGGACAACTGCGCTTCCTGGCGGGCAGAATTATCCCGCACCATAAAGTCGGTCAGCTGATCCATGACCACCAGGTAGTCGGTCAGCTCATCGGCGGTTTTGAAATCGTTACTGATATCAACCGCAATCACCAGATCGGCGCCCATCTCTTTCACCACAGAAATAGGCAGGTTATTGGTGATGCCGCCATCCACCAGCAATTTGCCGTCCAGCATCACAGGCGGCAGCAAACCGGGAACAGACATACTCGCTTGCATCGCCTCGGCCAGATCGCCACCGGACAGCACAACGGGTTTAAGATTTTCAATATCGGTGGCGACCGCACGGTATGGCACAGGCAGGGCATCAAAGCTGGCCATCCAGGGCAAATTGCCGGATGTGGTGCGCAGTATCTCGCCCATGGTCTGTCCCTGCACAAACCCTTTCGGCACTTTGATTTCCCAGAACTTAAACCCCAGATCCGTGACTATCTGGAACCTGTCCTCTTGCTGCTTTTCACGGACCCGCCGCTCACTGCGCTGCACCCTGTCCTCATAACCCGACTCCCAGTCTACGGTGTTGAGAATGGCTTCGACCTCATCGGCGCTCATGCCTGATGCGTACAAGCCCCCGACATAAGCGCCCATGCTGGTCCCCACAATGTAATCCACCGGGATCTGCAGCTCTTCCAGCGCCTTCAGCACCCCGACATGGGCTGCCCCTTTGGCGCCGCCACCGCCGAGCACAAGTCCGACCTTCAGGCGATCAGCATTTTTTTGCTCCGCTTTCACTAAAGCTGAAGTAAATACGGCCGATATCACAATAAATAATGCAATAAAACGCAACATCCCTTTAAAAACACCATTTTGATCACTGGGCCGATGTGAGTGGCACCGGCTAAAAAAGACAATTAATTCGCACACTTATACCGCAGAAATCCCGGTAGCAACAGAGAATTGATGCATGAACCTCAAGCAGCTTTCCATCAGGCAAAAACTTACACTGGCAATGAGCATAGCCGTCATTGCCTCAAGCGCATTAGTCAGTTACCTCAGTCTCAGCACCTCGCAGGACATTATTCAGTCGCGCCTGCTCAGCAATGAACTGCCGACCCGGCTGGCCCATTTCAGCGGACAAGTGGAATCAGAAGTCAGGCTGCTGCAAAACGCCACTGAGCAGCTGGCGAACAATACGGCCATGCTGAACCTGCTGGCGCAGCCTGTCAGCACCGCCGATGAACAGCAGCTGATTGACCAGCTCAACAGCCTCAAGCGCCAGTACGGCCTGAACGATGCGTCGATTGCCAACCGGGAAACCGGGGATTACTGGAACCAGAACGGATTCCTGCGCCGCCTGAATCGCACTCAGGATAGCTGGTTCTACAGCTTCCGTGACAGCAACACGTCAAGAATGACCCAGGTGTTCAGGGAAGCGAACGGCGAGCTGAAACTGTTCGTCAATTACCAGCAGCTGAACGGCACAGGAATGTCCGGCTTTTCCCGCTCATTCAATGATATGGCTAATCTGCTCTCACAGTTCAAACTGGAACAAACCGGCTTTGTGGTACTGACGGATGCACGCGGCGTGGTGCAGCTTGATCCGAACAACCGCAACCCGGCAAAAACGCCTTTTACCGATCGCTTTGGTTCCGACAGCCGGGTGTTACTGGAAAAGAGCCCTTTCAATCTGTTTACCGCCCATTATCAGGGCCAGAAGCTGCTGCTGGCTTCCAGCTATATTCCGGCGATGGACTGGTTCGTGATTGCTCAGGTGCCTGAACAAGAAGTGTTTGCCCAGCTAAATGAGACCCGCAATTATGTGATGCTTCTGGCTGTTCTGACCACACTGGCATTTATTGGCCTGGCGGTGTACCTGAGCCAGACCATCACCCGGCCGATCCGCCAGGCCGCTGATACCTTCCGCGAGCTGGGCGAAGGTGATGGCGATCTGAGCCGACGCATTCCGGTGTCTGGCAAAGACGAAATTGCCGAACTGGCCAATGGTTTCAATGCCTTTGCCGGCAAGATCCACGCACTGGTTATCGACGTCGCTGCCACGGGCACAGAACTCCGGGTGGCCGCCGAGCAAGTCTCTGCCCAGGCGCAGGCCACACTGGATCACAGCCAGAATCAACGCGATCGTACCCTGCAGGTGGTCACAGCCATTAATCAGATGGGCGCCACCGTCAATGAGATAGCCGGTAATGCGGCTTATGCGGCGGAATCCGCTTCGCAGGCCACCTCGGCCACCAGCAATGGTCAGCAGGTGGTCCAGAGCGCTCAGGACAGCATTGAACAGCTGGCCGGCGATATGCACAACATGGCGAAAGTGGTCGCGACCCTGGCAGACAATACCGTCGCCATTGGCGGTATTCTGGAAGTGATTCGTGGCGTCTCCGAGCAAACCAATCTGCTGGCACTCAATGCCGCCATTGAAGCGGCGCGAGCAGGTGAGCAAGGACGGGGATTTGCCGTGGTCGCCGACGAGGTCCGTAACCTGGCCAGCCGCACCGCGGCCTCAACCGATGAAATCCAGACCATGATTAACCGCCTGCAGCAGGAAGCGCAAAACGCCGTGCAGGCCATGCACAACAGCCAGCAATTAACCGAAGCCGGTACCCAGGCTGCGGATGATGCCACCAAGGCGCTGCTGCTCATCAACGAGCAGATCCTGCAGATTTCCGATCTGAACACCCAGGTCGCCACGGCCACCGAGGAGCAGTCCACCGTTGTGTCTGATATCAACATCAATATCGAAGATATCAACGAGAATACCCAACGTACCTCAGACACAGCCAATGAAATGGTCACGTCCAGTCAGAATCTGCACGCTTTGTCGCTCCGTCTGGAGCGTATGGTCAGCAGCTTTAAGCAGTAATCAGACTCTGCACCGCCTTCAAGCCTAGTGCCCGGAACATCCCCTGCTAACCTCCCCCTCCACGAGGGGGAGGAACAAAAGCAGCGAACCTGTCCTTGAAGCCAGAATACTTCCCTCCCCTTTTCAAGGGGAGGGAGGATGCGAATGCCTTTACTCTGATTCAAAACGTAAAAAAGCGCCGCAAGGGCGCTTTTTTCATGCAGTCAGAAAAGGTAAAAACTTACTTTTTCTTCTTCGCTTTGGCGTTTGGCAGGTCAGTGATCGAACCTTCGTACACTTCCGCAGCCAGACCCACAGACTCGTGCAGAGTCGGGTGAGCATGGATGGTCAGTGCGATGTCTTCGGCATCACAACCCATCTCGATAGCCAGACCAATTTCGCCCAGCAGTTCACCACCGTTAGTACCTACGATAGCACCACCGATAACACGGTTAGTGTCTTTGTCGAAGATCATCTTAGTCATGCCGTCAGCACAGTCAGACGCGATCGCACGGCCGGAAGCGGCCCAAGGGAAAGTCGCAACTTCGTAGTTGATGCCTTCTGCTTTCGCTTCTTTCTCTGTCTTACCCACCCAGGCAACTTCTGGCTCAGTATAAGCAATTGAAGGAATCACTTTCGGGTCGAAGTAATGCTTCTTACCGGCAATCACTTCTGCCGCTACGTGACCTTCGTGCACACCTTTGTGCGCCAGCATTGGCTGACCCACCACATCGCCGATGGCGAAGATGTGAGGCACGTTAGTGCGCATTTGCTTGTCGGTGTTGATAAAGCCACGCTCATCAACCGCCACGCCAGCTTTGTCAGCGTCAATCAGCTTGCCGTTTGGCGTACGGCCGATCGCCACCAGAACCGCGTCGTAACGAACAGGCTCAGCCGGTGCTTTCTTGCCTTCCATTGACACGTAAATGCCGTCTTCCTTCGCTTCAACCGCAGTCACTTTGGTTTCCAGCATCAGGTTGAACTTCTTGCTGATACGCTTGGTGAAGACTTTGATGATGTCTTTGTCTGCCGCAGGGATCACCTGATCAAACATTTCAACGACGTCGATCTGTGAGCCCAGTGCGTCATACACAGTACCCATTTCCAGACCAATGATACCGCCACCCATGACCAGCAGTTTTTCTGGTACTTCTTTCAGTTCCAGCGCGTCTGTGGAGTCCCAGATACGCGGATCTTCATGCGGGATGAAAGGCAGTTCAATCGGACGGGAGCCGGCAGCGATGATAGCGTTGTCGAATTTCACCGTAGTGGCTTCTTCGCCTTCGACAAGGATAGTGTTCGGATCGGTAAATTTACCGTAGCCGTTCACGACAGTCACTTTACGCATTTTCGCCATACCACCCAGACCACCGGTCAGCTGGTTGATGACTTTATCTTTCCAGATGCGGATCTTGTTGATATCGGTTTGTGGCTCACCAAATACCACGCCGTGATCGGCCATGGCTTTAGCTTCTTCGATGACTTTCGCCACGTGCAGCAGTGCTTTCGATGGGATACAACCCACGTTCAGACACACACCACCCAGCGTGCTGTATTTTTCAATCAGAACCGTTTCCAGACCTAAGTCTGCGCAACGGAAAGCGGCAGAGTAACCGGCAGGACCTGAGCCTAGAACTACGACCTGGGCTTTAATTTCTTTACTCATTATTGACCTCGTTGTAAGTCATCTATCCCTAACTGGCTGTAAGGCAGAATGCGTTATTTTTTTATTTTCAGACCGCGCAACAGTTTACAGACCTGTTATCACCCTGAAAAGGAAAATGGCATTCCCTGTGAGCCAGGCAACAATTCCTTGCCCGTTCATACGGGCAAGGAATCTCGGGTCACACCTTTTACAGCACCAGACGACGAATGTCGGACAGCATGCCGTTCAGGTAAGTAATGAAGCGTGCACCTTCAGCACCGTCGATCACACGGTGATCGTAAGACAGTGACAGCGGCAGCATCAGGCGAGGTTCGAAGTCCTTGCCGTTCCATACTGGTTTCATCTCAGACTTAGACACACCCAGGATGCCCACTTCAGGCGCATTCACGATTGGGGTGAACGCCGTACCACCCAGGCCACCCAGGCTTGAGATAGTGAAGCAGCCGCCCTGCATGTCAGCAGCAGTCAGTTTACCGGCACGGGCTTTCTTAGAGACCACCATCAGCTCTTCAGACAGCTCGTAGATGCCTTTCTTGTTCACGTCTTTGAACACAGGCACAACCAGACCGTTTGGTGTATCGACCGCGATACCGATGTTGACGTACTTCTTCAGGATCAGGCTCTCACCGTCATCAGACAGGGAAGAGTTGAACGCCGGGAAAGCTTCCAGAGACTTGGCAACCGCTTTCATGATGAACACCAGCGGGGTGATCTT
This sequence comes from Photobacterium sp. SP02, assembly GCF_038519165.1. Taxonomy (NCBI): domain Bacteria; kingdom Pseudomonadati; phylum Pseudomonadota; class Gammaproteobacteria; order Vibrionales; family Vibrionaceae; genus Photobacterium; species Photobacterium sp. SP02. Next base: position 111,142 of record NZ_JASJOJ010000006.1, on the reverse strand, counting down.
CATGCCTGTGTCTTTCTTCGCTTCAATCGCATTCTGCTCTTTACGGAAAGCTTCCAGCGCTGTGATGTCTGCGTCATCCCACTGAGTAACATGCGGGATCATTACCCAGTTACGGTGCAGGTTGGCGCCAGAGATCTTCTTGATGCGAGACAGCGGCTTCACTTCAGTTTCGCCGAACTTGCTGAAGTCCACTTTCGGCCAAGGCAGCAGACCCAGAGCCGCACCGTCACCTTTACCCGATGCAGACGCAGCGGCACCCGATTCCAGGCGTTTCAGCGCGTCTTTCACATAGCTCTGAACGTCTTCTTTCAGAACGCGGTTCTTGCGGCCGGTCCCTTTGACTTTCGCCAGGTTCACGCCGAATTCACGCGCCAGACGACGCACAACCGGAGAGGCATGTGCGTATTCGTTGTTTTCAACGAAATCACCGCCCGCTGCTGGTGCTTCTGCTTTCGCAGCCGGTGCTGCGGCAGGTGCTGCTGCAGGCGCTGGTGCTGCTGCCTGAGGCGCGGCAGCCGGGGCTGCACCGGCAACTTCGAACACCATGATCAGAGAGCCGGTCGAGACTTTGTCGCCGCTCGCGATCTTGATTTCTTTCACTTTACCCGCGAATGGTGCAGGCACTTCCATTGAAGCCTTGTCGCCTTCCACTGTGATCAGCGATTGCTCTTCTTCCACCATGTCGCCAACGGCAACCATGATTTCAGTCACTTCAACTTCGTCGCCACCGATATCCGGTACGTTCACTTCTTTGTCAGCCGCCGCGGCTGGTGCTGCTGCCGGAGCAGGAGCCGCTTCAGCCGCTGGAGCCGGTGCAGCTGCACCAGAACCTGCCACTTCGAAGACCATGATCAGAGAACCGGTCGACACTTTGTCACCGGATGCGATCTTGATTTCTTTAACCGTACCGGCGAATGGCGCCGGTACTTCCATCGAAGCCTTATCGCCTTCCACCGTGATCAGAGACTGCTCTTCGTCAACGCTGTCGCCAACCGCCACCATGATTTCAGTGACTTCAACTTCGTCGCCACCGATATCCGGCACATGAACTTCTTTCAGTTCAGCGGCGGCTGGTGCTGCAGGTGCTGCGGCAGGCGCAGCTTCTGCAGCTGGAGCAGGTGCCGCTTGCGCCGCACCCTCCGCTTCGAAGATCATGATCAAAGAGCCGGTAGACACTTTGTCGCCTTCCGCTACTTTGATTTCTTTTACGATACCCGCCTGAGAAGCCGGTACTTCCATGGAAGCCTTGTCGCCTTCAACAGTGATCAGAGATTGCTCTTCTTCCACCTTGTCGCCAACGCTGACCAGGATTTCAGTAACCTCAACCTCATCAGCACCGATGTCAGGTACATTAATTTCGATTGCCATTATTTATTGCCTCTTACGCGAATAGCGGGTTGATCTTGTCGGCATCGATGTTGAATTTCTTGATTGCTTCCGCAACGGCAGATTTCTCAACATCACCACGCTTGGCCAGCTCGTTCAGAGCTGCAACAACCACGTAGCCAGCGTTCACTTCGAAGTGACGACGCAGGTTCTCACGGCTGTCAGAACGGCCAAAGCCATCAGTACCCAGCACTTTATAAGATTCAGCCGGGATGAAGGCACGCACCTGATCCGCATAGTTCTTCATGTAGTCAGTTGCTGCAATGGCAGGTTCAGTACCCATCACTTCCGCGATGTAAGTGACTTTCTGCTCAGCTTCCGGGTGCAGCATGTTGTAACGCTCTGCGTCCTGACCGTCGCGGGCCAGTTCGTTGAATGAGGTTACAGAGAATACGTCAGACGCGATGCCGTAATCGTCGCTCAGGATTTGAGCGGCTTTACGTACTTCAGTCATGATGGTGCCTGAGCTCATCAGCTGAACTTTCGCTTTATCACCCGCGTAAGTTTCCAGCTTGTAGATACCCTTACGGATACCTTCTTCAGCGCCTTCCGGCATAGCTGGCATCGCATAGTTTTCGTTCATCAGCGTCAGGTAGTAGAACACGTTTTCCTGATCGCCATACATGCGACGGATACCGTCTTGCATGATCACGGCCACTTCGTACGCGAACGTCGGATCGTAAGAGATACAGTTCGGGATGGTGTTAGCCAGAATGTGGCTGTGACCATCTTCGTGCTGCAGACCTTCACCGTTCAGGGTGGTACGACCGGCTGTCGCACCCAGCAGGAAGCCACGTGCTTGCTGGTCACCCGCCATCCACGCCATGTCGCCAACACGCTGGAAGCCGAACATAGAGTAGTAGATGTAGAAAGGAACCATTGGCAGGTCGTTGGTGCTGTACGAGGTCGCCGCAGCTACCCACGAAGACATAGCGCCCAGCTCGTTAATACCTTCCTGCAGTACCTGACCTGCGGTGTCTTCTTTGTAGTAAGACACAACGCCACGGTCTTCAGGGGTATAAGTCTGACCGCTTGGGTTGTAGATACCGATTTGACGGAACAGACCTTCCATACCGAAAGTACGCGCTTCGTCAGCAATAATAGGAACGATGTTCTTACCGATGTTCTTGTTCTTCAGCAGCACGTTCAGTGCACGCACAAAGCCCATAGTGGTTGAGATATCACGTTTCTGCTCTTCCAGCAGCGGTTTGAACTCTGCCAGCTCAGGCACAATGAACTCTTGGGTGAAGTTCGGCAGACGCTTAGGCGTGTAACCGTGCAGTGCTTTACGACGAGCGTGCAGGTATTCGTGCTCTTTCGAACCTTCTTCCAGTTTCAGGTAAGGCAGGTTCTTGACGTCATCTTCAGACACCAGATCTTGCAGACCCAGGCGATCACGCAGGTGCAGAACATGGGTCATGTCCATTTTCTTCACCTGGTGCGCAATGTTCTTACCTTCGGCCGCTTCACCCATGCCGTAACCTTTAACGGTTTTGGCCAGGATAACAGTTGGCTTGCCTTTGGTGTCTTGCGCGTTTTTGAATGCCGCGTACAGTTTTGATGACTCGTGACCGCCACGCTTGAGCGCGAAGATTTCGTCGTCAGTCATGTCAGCAACCAGGGCTGCTGTCTCTGGGTATTTACCGAAGAAGTGCTCACGCACGTAAGCGCCGTCTTTGGATTTGAACGTCTGGTAGTCACCGTCGATGGTTTCGTTCATCAGCTGCAGCAGTTTACCTGTGGTGTCTTTTGCCAGCAGAGAATCCCAGTTGTTGCCCCAGATAACTTTAACTACGTTCCAGCCTGCACCTTTGAACAGACCTTCCAGTTCCTGAATGATGCTGCCGTTACCCATGACCGGGCCGTCCAGACGCTGCAGGTTACAGTTAACCAGGAAGCACAGGTTGTCCAGTTTCTCACGGGCGGCGAAAGAAATCGCACCGCGTGATTCTGGCTCATCCATCTCGCCATCGCCCAGGAAGGCGTAGACACGCTGGGCTGAGGTATCTTTCATACCACGGCCATTCAGGTACTTCAGGAAACGCGCCTGATAGATAGAGGCGATTGGACCCAGACCCATAGACACGGTCGGGAACTGCCAGAATTCAGGCATCAGTTTAGGGTGCGGGTAAGAAGACAGACCTTTACCGTCGACTTCCTGACGGAAGTTATCCAGTTGCTCTTCAGTCAGACGACCTTCAACGAAGGCACGAGCGTAGATACCCGGAGAGATGTGGCCCTGGTAGTACACCAGGTCGCCGCCGTCTGTTTCGTTAGCTGCGCGGAAGAAGTGGTTAAAGCACACTTCGTAGAAAGCCGCAGAAGATTGGAACGAAGCCATGTGGCCACCCAGCTCCAGATCTTTCTTAGAGGCACGCAGTACGATCATTACGGCGTTCCAGCGGATAATTGCACGGATACGACGTTCCAGAGTGGTATCACCAGGATACGCAGGCTCTTGTGCTGCAGGAATGGTATTGATGTAGTTAGTGGTAATGCCCGTTGGCATGTCTACTCCACCCAGACGCGCTTTTTCCAGCACTTGCTCCAGCAGGTACTGTGCGCGCTCTACACCTTCTTCACGAACGACGGACTCCAGGGCTGCTAGCCATTCTTGAGTCTCCAGTGCGTCCACGTCATGCTTCATGACTTCAGACATGCGATCTATCCTTTCGTTGATATTCTACAAAACCAGGGTTTTATCGCCCCTAACAATGTCGCGACTGTTTGATACCGACCTCGGCTTATATGAGGGAAGTATTAATCCAGCCCGTCCTTGCGTTGTTGAATCCTGCGAAGAGAGCGTTCACGTCTGCTATCTTCAAGCGTTAAATCCAACAATGTTTCCTCGATATAAGCCAAATGTGCATGCGATGCTTCACGCGCCATTTCCGGCTGCCCGGAAACGATCGCATGCACAATATCGGCTCGGTGTTTGCTCACCTTCTCCACCACCTCAGGGCGGCGGTTCAGGAGTTCAAAGTTTTGTAATACGTTTTGTTCCAGCAAGGGGGCGAGACTGCGGATGATATGCAGCAGTACCAGATTATGAGCGGATTCGGTCACCGCAATCAGATACTGCATCACAGCGGCAGCTTCAGACTTGAGATCACCCTGTTGCTGGGCTTCCTGTATCCGGCTGTGACAGGCGCGGATACGGTCGAAATCGTCTTCATTGCCGCGAAGGGCGGCATAGTAAGCAGCCAGCCCTTCAAGGGCATGGCGGGATTCGAGTAAATCGAGCTGTGTTTCAGGATGGGCTGCCAGTAAGTCCAGCAGGGGATCAGAAAAGCTTTGCCATAACTGATCCGACACAAAGGTGCCCCCGCCCTGACGACGGGTCAGCAGATGTTTGGCTTCTAAGCGTTGAATCGCTTCGCGTACCGAAGGACGCGAAACGTCAAACTGCCGCGCTAACTCTCGTTCAGGCGGCAGTTGGTCTCCGGGGGACCATATCCCCTCCAGGATCAATCGCTCAAGTTCTTGCTCTATGACGTCTGAGAGCTTGGCTTGGCGGATACGCTTATAAGTCATTTATTAGTATCTGCTTCTTGTATTTTTTTATCTTACAATTCGACCCTACGACCGGTTAATTGGTCATACCAATTTAACTATATACAGAAATTTTACAGAAATAATTGAGGATGTCTACCGACAACTTGATTCATGTCATGGTACTTCGAGCAACAAATCCCCGCAATTCGGACCATGAAAGCCAAAAATTATCGGAACTTTAGACCATAATCCCGCATGTTGCGAACAAGATTCATACAGAAAGTTAATGGTCAGACCAATTTATTAACATTTTTATCACATATAAAAATGTCACTTTTTGTAAAATAGCTCAAATTTTTTTTAATCACTTAACCCGGTTTTATAATGCCGCCAGTCAAAGGCCAGTCCAGGGTCGGTCTTGCGGCCGGGAGCAATAAATTCATGGCCGGTGATACGGGCGCGGGACAGGTGCGGATAACGGGCTAACAAAGTGCGGGTGAGCCGGCGCAGAGCGTCATACTGCGCCGGGGTGTATGGCAGGGTATCTGTGCCTTCCAGTTCGATACCGATAGAAAAATCATTGCATTTCTCTCTGCCGGCAAACTCAGACACACCGGCATGCCAGGCTCTGGCATTGAAGGGCACAAACTGAATCACTTCGCCATCGCGGCGGATCAGGCAATGGGCCGATACCCGCAACTGATGAATTTCGCGAAAATACGGGTGCCCGTCCGGATCCAGCAGTCCGGTAAAGAGCTGCTCTATATAGGGGCCGCCAAACTGCCCCGGCGGCAGGCTGATATTGTGGATCACCAGCAATGAGATATCGGTTTCATCCTGCCGGCTGTCACTGAACGGAGAAGGCACCCGTTTTACTTTGTCCAGCCAGTGTTGGTCGTTAATTGTGAAATTCATGCCTGCTGCCTGTTTGCTTGATTCGCCTGACGCTAAGGATAAAACCTCTCGCCGCTCTCACTCAACCCGAGAATGCCTTCCCCTTGCCAGCATCTCACAGTATGATCGGCTTCATTTCGACAGCCTCAGCCAACACGGTATATAAGTTATGAGCCCTACGGAACAAAAACATGATACGCAGTCTCGCCTGGCCTACCTGCGCCAGCAGCTTCCCGAAGATATCCGCCGCAATGTGGCCGATGCGCTGCGCGAAGATTTGGGCGGCGAGATTGATGCGGCCCGCGACATTACTGCCAGCCTGATCCCGGCGGACAGCCAGGGAACGGCCACCATTATCACCCGTGAATCCGGGGTGTTCTGCGGCCAGCTCTGGGCCGACGAAGTGTTCCGTCAGTTAGGTGATCAGGTGACCATAGACTGGCAGGTCAGCGACGGCGATCCGGTTGAGCCCAATCAGGTGCTGTGCGTCTTGCGAGGCCCGTCGCGCATTCTGCTGACCGGCGAGCGCAATGCGATGAACTTCATCCAGACCTTATCCGGCTGCGCCACCAAGGTGGCCCATTACGCCGAGCTGCTGGAAGGCACATCAACCCGTCTGCTCGATACCCGCAAGACCATACCCGGCCTGCGCAACGCGCTGAAATACGCTGTGGCGTGCGGCGGCGGTTTTAACCACCGTATCGGAGTATTCGATGCCTATCTGATCAAAGAAAACCACATCATTGCCTGTGGCGGGATCAAGCAGGCCGTTGAGACGGCCAGGCAGCTCAATCCGGGCAAGCCGGTGGAAGTGGAAACCGAGAGTCTGGATGAACTGAAGCAGGCCATGGATGCCGGTGCTGATATCGTGATGCTGGACAACTTCACCACCGACATGATGCGCCAAGCGGTTGCGTTAAATCAGGGACAGGTCGCACTGGAAGTGTCTGGCAATGTCACTGATGAAACGCTGCGCGACTTTGCTGAGACCGGTGTTGATTATATCTCGGTCGGCGCACTGACCAAGCATGTGCGTGCCATGGACTTGTCGATGCGCTTTACGTAAATACCCACATGACTCAGAACAGAAAGGGAGCGCCAGAGCGCTCCCTTTTCTTATTGAGGGTGAGTCCCCGTTAGCCACGGTTCAGGAAAGATACCGCTTTGTCCGGGAAGTCAGTGAATACGCCATCCACTTTCACTTTGTTATAAAACACGTCCAGCATGTCATCAAAGTTATCCGCATAAGGGGCAATACGGCCTTCATCGGCGCGGAAGGTGTAGGGGTGAACCACCAAACCGGCAGACTTAGCTTCTTTCATCAATGGCAGGATGATCAGCTTATCTTTGGTTGACTTGTCATCCACCAGCATAGGTTTCCAGGGACCGATGCCATCGGCATACTGAGCCACTTTTGCCATGCCGTCTTTTTCAAACATCCAGTCATAGTTGTACGGCGTTGCATCTTTGCCTTGATACACCATGGTCTCGTTCCAGTCGGTGTAGGCCATCAGCTGGACCAGATTGAGATCCATCTTCATGGCCGGCATCAGTTCATCATTGATGCGTTTGAGCTCAATCGGATCAAAACACTGCACAAAAGCTTTGTCGTCTTTGCTGTCGTAGCCGTAGGCTTTCAGCACTTTCAGTAAGGCTTTGGAGATATCCTTGCCTTCGTGGCGGTGGAACCAGGGGGCCTTGATCTCAGGATAGATTCCTATGTTGTAGCCCAGCGTACGGTTCAGACCCTGGATCAGCTCAATTTCTTCCGCCAGTGTCGGCACAGTAAAGGACGACTTCCACAACGGAAAACGGTCAGGAAACCCCGCCACCTTGTTGCCGTCTTTATCTATGTTAAAGCCTTCGGTCAGGCGCAGGCCCTGGATTTCGGCCAGGGTAAAATCGATCGCATAGTAACGGCCGTCGGCACGGGCACGATCCGGATAACGCTCCGCCACGTCTGTGACACGATCAAGATAATGGTCGTGCAAAACAACCAGCTGGTCATCTTTGGTCATCACCACGTCTTGCTCGATATAGTCAGGTTTCATGGCATAGGCCATGGCTTTGGCTTCCAGCGTGTGCTCAGGCAGGTAGCCCGACGCGCCACGGTGGGCGATCACCAGCGGATCTGCCAGAGAGAAGGAAGAGTAAGTCAGTGCAGCCAGGGTTAAGCCAATAACGTTCAGTTTCATTTTATTATCCATATGTTGGTACATAGACACCCGAAAAGAGTCAGGCCGTCACAGTTATGAAACGGCCTGAATAATATAAAGATTAAAGCATGAATTTAAGCAAGTGCTTGTTCGCGTGCTTTTTGTTTATGGTGCGCGCGCTCACCGACAAAGGCATACATCAGGAAGATGATCGACGCGATACAAGAGCCCACCAGCACGATGAAACCGCCATCCCAGCCGAAGTGATCCACTGTGTAACCCAGCACCGCATTCGCCGCGACGGCGCCACCCAGGTAGCCAAACAGACCGGTCAGACCCGCCGCCGTGCCCGCCGCTTTTTTCGGCGCCAGTTCAAGCGCATACAGACCAATCAGCATCACAGGACCATAAATCAGGAAACCGATCGCAATCAGTGCCAGCATATCAACGGTTGGATTGCCTGCCGGGTTGAACCAGTAAACCAGCACGGCCAGTGTAACCAGCACCATGAACAGAATCCCTGCCGGCGCACGGCGCCCTTTGAACAGTTTGTCAGAGATCCAGCCGCACAGCAGCGTGCCCGGAATACCGGCCCACTCATACAGGAAATACGCCCAGGATGATTTATCCACAGTGAATTCCTTGGCTTCTTTCAAATACACAGGTGCCCAGTCGAGTACGCCGTAACGGATCAGGTACACAAAGGCGTTGGCAATCGCAATAGACCACAACAGCTTGTTGGAGAATACGTACTTGAAGAAAATCTCTTTGGCCGACATCTCATTTTCATGAGACTTGTCGTAATCGTCCGGGTAATCGTTTTTGTATTCTTCAATTGCCGGCAGGCCGCAAGACTGCGGCGTATCACGCACCGTCAGCCAGATGAAAACGGCAACCAGAGCGGCAAAAAAGGCAGGCACATAAAAGGCCGCGCGCCAGTCATCCTGGAACGCCCACAGACCGAGCAGAAACAGCGGGCCAATCAAGCCACCGCCCACGTTATGAGCCACATTCCAGACCGAGACAATTTCGCCCCGCTCTTTACGGGACCACCAGTGCACCATAGTCCGGCCACACGCAGGCCAGCCCATACCCTGGAACCAGCCGTTCAGGAACAGCAGGATAAACATGGCGGTAATACTGCTCGTCGCCCAGGGCATGAACCCGAAGCAGAACATCACCAGCGACGACATCAGCAGGCCGGCACTTAAGAAATAGCGCGGATCGGAGCGGTCAGACACGCTGCCCATCAGAAACTTCGACAGGCCATAGGAAATAGAGACAGCGGCCAGCGCGACACCCAGATCACCACGGCTAAAGCCCTGCTCAATCAGGTATGGCATCGCCAGACTGAAATTCTTACGTACCAGGTAATAACCTGCATACCCGAAAAAAATTCCAATAAAAAGCTGCCACCGCAGCCGTTTGTAGGTGCTGTCAACCTTGTCTGCCGGCAGCAGGGGTTGATGCGCTTTGGGGGTAAAAATTCCAAACATTCAGAGGGAACCTCGTTGTTATGATTATTGCGATGGTTTTTATGAGCGAGTGAGCGTATTCATCAAATTGATGAAAGTAAATGTTTTCGTTTATGCTCATTTGTTATCTGTGATCTGAGTATTGTCTTGATAGATACCCAACAAAAATAGTGGTTTTTAAGTAGCTTACTGCAATTGTGCGGCATTCATGCCCATCCAACACCGTGAGCACATTCGAGCAAATCAGCCCGATGAATGTCAATCCCGCCCTTACTGCCGCCGGCCCGACGCCGTTTCTTCGAGCAGCCTCCAGCCACCGACTGTAAGTCCTGGTTGTTACAGCCAGAGGGGTGAATAGCACCGAGAAACCAAAACGCATTGCTATCCATATGAATAGCATGACTTATTTTCATTCGCACAGGTTCTTCAGGTGGATAGCATAATGACCAGGCACAGTGGATTTACATTGATTGAATTGATGATAGTGGTGGCTATCATCAGCATACTGGCGGCGTTTGCCATGCCGGCTTATCAGGGATACACCCAGCGTGCCCATGCGACTGAAATGCTGCATGCTTCCTCGGCGATGAAAACCGCGGTCAGTTTGTGCCTGATGACAGGGCAAACATCAGGTACCGCTCAGCTGATCGACTGTCAAAGCGGCAGTAACGGTGTACCCGCCAAACAGCTCTTCAGCAAAAGCAATGGCGACAGTTTTGAAATTTACTCAACGGTGACGGCAAGCCTGTCTGGGACCACACCAACCATTACTGACGGCGCAGCCATAGTGGCGCATATTCCGGAAGGACAGCGCAAAGGCAGCCTGCCAGCGAATGCGCAAATCCGGCTGCAGCCTCAGAGCAACGCCCACGGCATTGTCTGGCGCACACTCTGCAGCGGTGATAACCAGTCGCAATTTTGTCCGGGGCAATAAGATGAGCAGCGCCCTGGTCAACACTTTACTGCAATCCAGCCTCATCAATCCGGCTGAAGCCGATCGGATACTGGCCGAAATGCGCCATCATCACCTGAACGATATCGCGGCCATCGTCAGCTCTGGGGTGTTCAGCGACTGGGATCTGGCCAAACAGCTGGCCCATCTTGCTGCACTGCCCATGGACGATGTCCACCATTACGATTACCAGTCGGTCTGTAAAAAGCTGAGCCTCAGACCCCTGATAGAAAGACACAGCGTGCTTCCCCTCGCACTGGACAAGGATGTGCTCACCTTAGGGATCGCCAACCCCTTTGACACCCGCAGTCAGGACGAATGCCGCTTTGCCTCCGGCTATCAGATTTCACCGGTAATTTTGCCGCTCAGGCAGCTGGAAAACGCCATCAGGCGAATTTACGGTGATCCGATCACCAGTACGCTGCACACAGCCAGCCTCAACGACAATGAGATAGCGCAGCTCTCCACCGCCCAGGTTCCGCCGAGCGAACAAGCAGCCGACAACGACGACGCCCCGGTCAGCCGATATCTCAACCATCTGCTGCTGGATGCGGTACGGCGGCAGGCCTCTGATATTCACATCGAGCCGTTAGAGAAACAGTGCCGGATCCGGTTTCGCTGCGATGGCCTGCTCCTGATTCATGCCACTCCCCCTTCGGATTTGGCTGCCCGGCTGGCCGCCAGGCTCAAAATACTGGCCAGACTCAACATTGCAGAACGCCGCCTGCCGCAGGATGGCCGCTTCAGGCTGCCGCTCAACCAAGATCTGACCGTAGATATGCGGGTCTCGACGCTGCCTGCGCAGTGGGGAGAAAAAGTCGTCTTGCGCTTACTTGACAGCAACCATATTCCGCTGGCGCTGCACAGGCTGGGGTATACCGACGGCCAGCGTAATGTCTTTGAGCAGGCACTGACTAAGCCGCAGGGCCTGATCCTGGTGACCGGCCCGACCGGCAGCGGAAAAACACTGTCGCTGTATGCCGCCCTGAGCTTACTGAACCAAGAACACCGCAACATTTGTACCGCGGAAGATCCGGTTGAGATTCAATTACCCGGCATTAACCAGCTTCACATTCACCCCGCCATCGGGCTGGATTTTGCCACAGCACTGCGCACTTTTCTGCGCCAGGATCCCGATGTGATCATGATAGGTGAGATCCGGGATCAGGAAACTGCAACCATGGCGGTACGTGCCGCGCAGACCGGCCATCTGGTTCTGTCCACCCTGCACACCAACTCCGCGGCCGATACCCTGAACCGATTACAACATCTGGGGATCGCGCCTTATGAGCTCAGCGCCTCCCTCAGTCTGATCATCGCCCAGCGGCTGGTGCGCTGCCTGTGCCCGCACTGCAAACAAAAGAGTGACTTAGCGGCCAGTCAGCGCCAAAAACTGGCCATAGATGCCTCAACGCCTGTGTTCGCCGCCAATCCTCAGGGGTGTGAACACTGTAATCAGGGTTACCTGGGCAGAACCGGGATTTTTGAACTGGTCTCCTGCACAGCCAGTCAGACAAACCCGTTAAGCGAAACCGCGCTCTGTGATTTTATGACTGAGCGGGCTGAAGGCTTGTCTCTGGAACAAGCCGGGATCCGCTTGCTCTGCCAGGGGATCACCAGCCTGAGCGAGCTGCAGCGGGTGCTGGCCTGTGACAGTCTGCAGCCGGATGCCGGGAGTGCCTGATGGTGCCGGCTGAACGATTAGGCTACTTTCGGTGGCGAGGACGCCACAACAATGGCCGCAGCGCCAGCGGCGTGCGTGTCGCTTTCCAGCCCGGCGAGATCGAGGACTCCCTTCGCATTCAATCGATTACACCTCAGTCTATCCGCCGCATCAGACCCGGCTGGCTAACCTATCGCCGTCATCGTTTCCGCCAGCAGGATCTGACCAACATGTTCCGGCAGCTGGCCAGCTTACTGAGTGCTTCTCTGCCGCTGAGCGCAGCACTGGCCATTCTGACCAAAGAGCAGAGCCGGATGGAAGCTGCCGCCATACTGAACCGTATTCAGCAGCAGGTCACATCCGGCACTCCGCTCTCTGAAGCCGTTGCCCGCCACATGCCCTGTTGCGACGCCATAGTCACCAGCCTGCTCAAAGCCGGTGAGTTCGCCGGGCAACTGCCGCAAATTCTCGAACAGATTGCCTCGTACCGCGAACAGTATCATCAGCTGCAGCGTACCCTGTTCCATACCCTGCTCTACCCTGCTGCGGTTTGTGTGGTGGCCATGGCGGTGACTGCCCTGATGCTGGTGTGGATCATTCCGCAATTTGCCGGATTGTTTGCCACCATGGGCCACCAGCTCCCCTGGCTGACCCAGACTGTGCTGACGCTGTCGGACTGCGCCGGCCGCTATGGCCTGCCGCTCATAGCCTGTGTGGCCCTGATGACCGGGCTCTGCCGCTGGCAGTATCGTCGCAGCCTGCACTGGCAATACCGTTTTCACCGCGCGGCGCTGCTGTTGCCGCTCGCAGGCACCTGTTTGCAACTGGCAGCGCAAGCGCGCTTCACCCGCACACTGGGCACCACTTTTCAGGCCGGCGTCCCTTTGCTGGACGGGCTGAATCTTGCCGCGAGTACCTGCGGCAACAAAGTGCTGGAACACACCTACCGTCAGGCTGCCCGGCTGGTCGCCGGCGGGCACCCGCTCCACTCTGCGATCCGGCAAGGGATGGGCACACAGCGCACCCTCATTCCGGAGCGCCTGATACAGCTCATCATGGTCGGTGAAGAAACCGGGAAAATTGACGCCCTGCTGTTCGAGCTGGCGGCTTATTATGACAACGCACTGTCACAGCAACTGAAAACGCTGACAACCCTGCTCGAGCCTGTGCTGATACTTGTCATAGGGATCATTATCGGCACCTTGCTGCTGGCCATGTACTTGCCCGTGTTTGATCTGATGAAAGCCGTTGGCTGAGTTATTTGCCTGCGGCTCGCTACTGACGGCAAAATCAGGCTAAAATAACGGTTCTTCGGATATCTTGATGGAAAATGAGTAATCTCATGGCGTTACTGACCTACTATCCCTGGCTTTACCCTCTGGCAGCCGCTATTTTCGGCCTGATTGCCGGCAGCTTTCTGAATGTGGTCATCCTGCGCCTGCCTGTCATGATGGAAAGACAGTGGCGCGCAGATTGCGCCGAGTGTTTTTCGGAACATGCAGAAATTGGCCCTCAGCCCGTTTTTAATCTCAGTGTACCGGCTTCCAGCTGTCCGCACTGCCAGCATAAGATCCGCGCCTGGGAAAACATTCCTGTTGTTAGCTGGGTCTTGCTCCGTGGCCGGTGCAGCCACTGCAAAACAAAAATCAGTGCCCGGTATCCGGCCATCGAGCTTCTGACGGCACTCACGGCGCTGGCCGCCGCACTGGTGTTGCCATTCTCGGCCTGGAGCCTGGCAGTGATTGGCGCCGGTTGTGCCCTGATAGCTCTGACTTTCATTGATATCGATAAAATGCTGCTGCCGGATCAGCTCACTCTGCCCCTGATGTGGGCAGGCTTGCTGCTGGCCCTGCTGGATGTCAGCCCGGTCAGTCTGGAATCTGCCGTGATTGGAGCCATGGTCGGTTACCTGTCGCTCTGGAGCCTGTACTGGATATTCAAGCTGCTCACCGGCAAGGAAGGCATGGGTTACGGCGATTTCAAACTCCTGGCCGCACTGGGAGCCTGGGCCGGATGGCAGTTGCTGCCTTTTATTGTCCTGCTCTCTTCCTTGCTCGGCGCTATCTGTGGCATCATTTTACTGCGTATGCAACACAGTGACAGTCAAGCGGGTATGCAGACACCGTTTTCATTCGGTCCTTATCTTGCTCTGGCCGGGTGGATCGCCCTGCTTTGGGGAGCCCCCGTTCTTAGCTGGTATGTAGGAACATATTTAGGATATCCATTATGACTTTGGTAGTCGGCCTGACGGGCGGCATTGGCAGCGGTAAAACCACAGTGGCTAACCTGTTTGCCAACTATGGCATTGATATTATTGATGCCGATCTGATTGCAAGAGACGTCGTGGCACCAGGCTCAGCAGGCCTGAAAGCCATTGCTGAACGCCTCGGGAATGACATCCTGCTGACAGATGGCCAGCTCAATCGCAGTAAACTCAGAGAGGCTATCTTTAATGAGCCAGCGTTAAAAGCCTGGCTGGATAGCCTGCTGCATCCCATGATTCGCCAGCAAATGAAACAGGATATCAATAAAGCCACCTCGCCTTATTGCCTGTTAGTTGTACCCTTAATGGTGGAGAATCAGCTGCAAGCCATGACCGACAGAGTGCTGGTGATTGATGTTCGGGAAGACATACAGATAGCCCGTACCACGGTTCGAGATAAGGTCAACGACGATCAGGTCCGTAAAATTCTGGCGGCCCAGGCCACCCGGGAGCAACGGCTTGCGGCGGCTGACGATGTGATTGATAACAATGGTGACAGCCACCAGTTACGCGGTGAAGTTGCCCGGCTGCATCAGCAATATCTGCTCCTGAGTGAGCAGGCTGATCGCAATTGATACAGCGCTGATCAAGAGATGAATAACAGGCCCGCACTATGCAGACTAACCGGCAGACAACCCGTTTTGAACACCCGTTAAACGAAAAAGTCCGTATTTACCTGCGACTGGAGTATTTATTGCTCCAAATGAATCACACCAGTGAATCGGAAGATCCCTGGCACTATCAGCTCTTTTTCCGTGCTTTGTTTGATGTGCTGGATATTCTTGATCAGATCCAGGTGAAAAGTGAGCTGGCCAAAGATCTGGACAAGCAGCAATCCCAGCTCAAGCTCTGGCTGGATGTCGACGGTGTGGATCAAAGCGCCGTGCTGTCGCTGTTGGATCAAATGGCGTCCATCCACCACAACCTGATCACAGCGCCGCGTCTGGGCCAGATCTTACGTGAAGATCGCTTCCTGGCCGGGATCAAACAGCGCTTCTCGCTGCCCGGCGGCAGCTGCTGTTTCGATTTGCCCAGCCTGCATCACTGGTTACACCTGTCGCAGGACGGCAAACAGGCCGATATGGCGTACTGGTTAGATCAACTCAAGCCAATGGCGCAGGCGATTCAGCTATGGCTGAGAGTCACCAGGGAATCCGGCCACTTTAAACCCCAGATAGCCCGCAACGGTTTTTTCCAGCATGATGCGGAAAATGCCAGCCTGTTACGATTGCAAATTTGCCCCAGCTATGGGGTTTACCCTATGATATCCGGTCACCGTAGCCGGTTTGCCATCCGATTCATGCCCTTTGATGAGGGGCAGAGCACGACGAATAATCCGGTTAGCGAAAGAATTGAATTCACACTAGCGATTTGCTGAGGTTCCCGTGTCGCAACAAAGAACACCCACGATAGTCCAATGCCCTACCTGCCAGGCCGACGTTGTATGGGGAGAAGTCAGTCCGTACCGGCCTTTTTGCTCCAAACGTTGCCAGCTCATCGATTTAGGGGAATGGGCAGCAGAAGAAAAAGCCATACCCGGTGCCCCTGACATGTCAGACTCAGACGGCTGGTCAGAAGATAACGCGTAACATAGCGGGTCAACAACCCGCTATCAAGCCTGCTGGTTTATCGGGCCAGCAGCTTATCAATGACCGGATAGTTGGCCTCGGGGAAAGTGAATTCCCGCAGCGCATCCAGTGTCACCCATTGGCCGGGTTGCCCCTCACGGCCGTACGCTTCGCCATCGAAGGCTTTGATCAGGAAAAAATCGAACTTTAAGGCTTTTTCCGGATAGTCATGTTCTAACTCAATAAAGTGCTCCAGCTCGGTGGCTGTGATCCCCACTTCTTCGTTCAGCTCACGAATAACCGCTTGCTCTGCCGTTTCTCCCAGCTCTACCTTACCGCCGGCAAATTCCCAGAAGCCGCCTTTATGGACCGTTTCGGCACGACGGGTAATGAATACTTTATCCTGCTGGCGGTTCAGGATAATGCCCGCCGATATCCAGACTCGTTTTTTATTCACGCTGCTTACCTGTTCAAATACTATTTCGCTCTGTCAGCAGAGCACCTGACTGATTTTAACCTTTGACAGAAAAAAACAAAGGCCGCATTCGCGGCCTTTGAAAAATTACCATGCCAAATCAGCTAATTCGGCCATGGCATTGTTTGTATTTCTTACCGGAACCGCAAGGGCACGGCTCGTTGCGGCCAACCTTACGCTCACCGGTCGAGAAATCTTCTCCGCCCTGACTGGTTTCGGCCACAGCACTGGCTGCTTCCTGATGGTTGAATTGCTGGCGACGGGCCATTTCTTCGGCCATGCGCTGGCGTTCAGCTTCAACACGTTCCACCTCATCCTGCTGCTGCACCCGTACCTTGCTCAGGATAGCCACGACGTCGGTTTTAAGGTTTTCAAGCATGCCCTGGAACAGTTCAAACGACTCGCGCTTATATTCCTGTTTCGGATTCTTCTGAGCGTAACCGCGCAGGTGAATCCCCTGACGCAGATGATCCATCGCCGCCAGATGCTCTTTCCAGAGTGTATCCAGGTTCTGCAGCATCACGGTTTTCTCAAAGTTGCGCAGTACTGGGGCGCCAACAGCTTCTTCTTTGCTGTTGTACACGCTGACCGCTTCGGCAACAATGCGCTCGCGCAAAGCTTCCTCATACAACTTATCATCACTGTCCAGCCACTGCTGAACCGGCAAATCCAAATCAAAATCTGCTTTCAGGCGCTCTTGCAGACCAGGGATATCCCACATTTCATCCAGTGACTGCGGCGGAATATAGGTATCTATCACGCTGTTCAGCACATCTTCGCGATTATGCGAAATCATTTCGCTGATATCATCGGCGTGCATCAGTTCATCACGCAGCTCATAGACCACCTTACGCTGGTCGTTCGCCACATCATCAAATTCCAGCAACTGCTTACGGATATCGAAGTTACGGCCCTCAACCTTGCGCTGCGCATTTTCGATGGCTTTGGTCACCCAAGGGTGTTCGATCGCTTCACCTTCTTCCATGCCCAGCTTTTTCATCATCGCGGACACCCGGTCTGAGGCGAAAATACGCATCAGACCATCTTCCATCGACAGGTAGAAACGTGAAGAACCGGCATCCCCCTGACGACCGGCACGGCCACGCAACTGGTTGTCGATCCGGCGCGATTCATGGCGTTCTGTGCCTATGATATGCAGACCACCCGAGTTCAGCACCGCGGCATGACGCTCTTTCCAGGCCGTCTTAACAGCAGCAATTTGCTCCTCAGTCGGCTCTTTCAGGGCTTCGACTTCGCTCTGCCAGCTGCCACCCAATACGATATCTGTACCACGACCAGCCATATTGGTCGCGATAGTCACCGAGCCAGGTTTACCTGCCTGAGCCACGATATCCGCTTCTTTTTCGTGGAATTTGGCATTCAGCACCTGATGCGCAATACCGGCTTTTTTCAGCTGGCTGGAAAGCAGCTCAGACTTTTCAATCGAGACCGTACCCACCAGCACTGGCTGGCCATTGGCCACACGGGCATGAATATCTTCGGTGATGGCGGCAAATTTTTCTCTTTCGGTCATGTAAACCAAATCACCCATATCATCACGGATCATAGGTTTGTTGGTTGGCACTACCACGGTTTCCAGGCCATAAATGCTCTGGAATTCAAAAGCTTCGGTATCCGCCGTTCCCGTCATACCAGACAGTTTTTCATACAGGCGGAAATAATTCTGGAAGGTGATAGAGGCCAGCGTCTGGTTTTCATTCTGGATCTTCACGCCTTCTTTGGCTTCCACCGCCTGATGCAAACCTTCAGACCAGCGACGGCCCGGCATGGTACGGCCCGTGTGTTCGTCAACAATGATGACTTCGTTATCTTTGACGATATAGTCAACATCACGCTCAAACAGCACGTGCGCACGCAGTGCGGCATTCACATGGTGCAGCAGAGAAATATTGGCGGGTGAGTACAAGGTGTCATCTTCTTGCATCAACTCGCGTTGCTTGAGCAATTCTTCGACAAACTCCTGACCATTTTCCGTCAGGTGAACCTGCTTTGATTTCTCATCAACCGTGTAGTGGCCTTCACCGCGGTATTCTTCGCTGTCTTCCTTGTCCTCTTTGACAAGCTCAGGGATCAGTGTGTTGATCTGGGTGTAGAGCTCAGAGCTGTCCTCAGCAGGACCGGAAATAATCAGAGGGGTACGGGCTTCATCGATGAGGATGGAGTCCACTTCATCCACAACCGCAAAAAAGCGTTCACGCTGCACTCGGTCTTCCGGTCGGAAAGCCATGTTGTCACGCAAGTAATCGAAGCCGAACTCGTTGTTGGTGCCGTACAGGATATCGCACGCATAGGCTTCTTTTTTCATCGGTGGCGGCATCTGAGACAGGTTCACACCTACTGTCATCCCCAGGAATTCAAACAGTGCCCGGTTGGTTTCTGCGTCACGGCTGGCCAGGTAATCATTCACTGTCACTATGTGGACGCCTTTGCCCGTCAGTGCGTTAAGATAAGCCGGCAGGGTGGCTGTCAGTGTTTTACCTTCACCGGTGCGCATTTCTGCAATTTGGCAGTCATTGAGCACCATGCCGCCGATAAGCTGCACGTCAAAATGACGCATGCCAAACACACGCTTAGAAGCTTCGCGTACGGTTGCGAACGCTTCAGGCAGCAGCTGGTCCAGCGATTCTCCCTGCTCCAGACGCTGACGGAACTCTGCCGTCTTGGCCTTCAGTTCTTCATCCTGCAGGCTTTCAAATTGTGGTTCTAGCTTGTTGATCTCATCAACAATTTTACGCAAACGTCGAATGGTACGGTCGTTGCGGCTGCCGATAACTTTAGTCAGTAGTTTTGATAACATGGCTATGCCGTTTTACTCTTGGTGATGTCAGATCCCAGCACAAGCGCAGGCTGAGTACTCAATAAATTGCAATCAAAACGAAGCCCTTCCATGCTCCGTCCTTCCCAATACTATTCGCTAACTTCAAGCTGGGTTGAAAACAAATGTCTGTGATGGAGATATTGTGTTTCCCTTGCTAAATTTCAAGGGCAATCAAAGCACAATATCACGCTTTACGAATTGGAACCATGCAGCTCAACGCCAGAAAAAGCGCAGGCCGCTTGCTTAATTTGTTATGATAAAAAATATTCTCTGGTCCGCCTATCATTTAGGCGATAACTTAGTGACCAGATAGCAAAACTTAGATCTCACTCCGTTCGGTGCGTTCTTTACATTCATTAAATTCATTTTTACGGCGTCAAAATGAGAGATCACCGCCCACAAACAACGGCCAGCCTGCTGGATGATGAAACGGCATTGGGCAATATCCAGCAAAGAGCCATGGCATTGCATAAGCTCAATGTGCAGGTACAGCAGCATCTCAATTGTGCGCAACTCTGCCGTGTCAGCAACTACCGGCAAGGAATCTTAGTGATTGAAGTCGCATCGGCGGCCTGGTCAATGCGGCTGAATTATGAACGGAACCAGCTGATGCAAAGGCTCCGTGAACATATGCTGCCTCAGCTTCAGGATATCAGGGTCAGTGTCAATCCGGCTCTGGCGGCAACGACAGTGAAAACCAACAGCACCTCTGTGCTGAAACGTAAGCCTATCTCACAAAAAGCCGCACAGTCTCTGCTGGAAACCGCTCAGGATGCGCCAGCTAAAATCAAAGCCCGTCTGGAGCGACTGGCCGCGCTCGCCAAACAAAACAACCAGTAACCGGTACAACAGGTGAAAAAAAAAACGCCAGACAAGGTCTGGCGTTTTTTCTTTAACTGCTTAGCTTCACGCCAGTACCATGCCTGGCTGGGCAAAGGTTACCGGTACTTCAGCTTCGTCCTGGAATGTCGACCATTCAAAGGCTTCCTGATCCGCCAGCACTGCGCGCAGCAGCTTGTTGTTCAGGGCATGACCGGATTTATAAGCCACCATTTCACCAATAATGTTGTGGCCACACATATACAGGTCGCCGATAGCGTCGAGTACTTTGTGCGTCACCAACTCATTGTCGAAACGCAGACCTTCATCGTTCAGAATGCGATAATCATCAAGCACAATCGCATTATCGAAGCTGCCACCCAGACACAGGTTCTGGGATTGCAGATATTCAATATCACGCATAAAGCCGAAAGTACGGGCACGGCTGATATCTTTCACAAACGACTGGCTGGAGAAATCCAGTACCAGACGCTGCTGCTCGGAATCAATCGCCGGATGATTAAATTCAATCGCGAAATCCAGACGGAAACCGTTATACGGTCGCAGCTCCGCCCACTTGTCGCCATCTTCAACGCGAACAGTTTTTTTCAAACGCAGAAAACGCTTAGGCGCATTCAGCGTTTCAATGCCGGCAGATTGCAACAGATAAATAAAGGGGCTGGCGCTACCGTCCATAATAGGAATTTCCGGTGCGTCCACTTCCACAATAACGTTATCAATACCCATACCAGCAAGGGCAGCATTCAGGTGCTCAACAGTTGAGATGCGTACGCCCTGATCATTCACCAGCGCGGTGCACAACATAGTATCTCGCACAGAATCTGCATTAGCCGGGAAATCCACCGGCGGATTTAGATCCGTACGACGATAGATTACACCAGTATTTGCGGCAGCAGGCCGCAGAATAAGCGTCACTTTACGTCCGGAATGCAAACCCACTCCAATCGTTTTAACGATGCTTTTTAGTGTACGTTGTCTGATCATCTGCTTACTCGTCTCAACTGACTGATGACAATTTATCGGCCACCAATCTGCAAACTTGAGGGCGGCCAGGCGCTCATATTACCACCAAACGTGACCTAACCCAAATTTTTTAAACTTAGTCTGTCTGTAAACTTAGTCTGCCTGCTTGCGCAAAAATGCTGGTATATCCAGATAGTCATGATCGGCTTGCTGCTTAGGCTTGGCGGCCGTCGCGGCAGACCCTGACTGAACACTTTTCTCAGCGACAGCGGGCTGTGCCGGCGTTTTAGCTGCAATCGGTTCTTCCTTCTCCTGAATCACAGGCTTTTCCTGTGCTGCAGGCTTGGCTGAGCTGGTGACCAGAGTAATATCCGGGCGAGACTCTTTACCAATACCGGTTGCCACCACTGTCACACGCAGCTCATCGGTCATGTCCGGATCCAGAGACGTACCGATAACAACGGTTGCGTTATCAGAAGCAAAGGCTTTCACTGTATTACCGACAGTTTCAAACTCGTCCAGACGCATATCCAGACCGGCAGTAATGTTCACCAGAACACCACGGGCACCCGCCAGATCGATGTCTTCCAGCAGCGGGCTGGAAATCGCCATTTCTGCGGCTTCTTCCGCTCGGTCTTCACCTGTCGCAACACCGCTCCCCATCATGGCATGACCCATTTCGGACATCACAGTACGTACGTCTGCAAAGTCGACGTTGATCATACCCGGACGGGTAATCAGCTCAGCAATACCCTGAACGGCGTTTTTCAGTACGTCGTTGGCTTTTGCAAAAGCGTCTAACAGCGTGATGCCACGCCCCAGCACTTTCAGCAGCTTCTCGTTTGGAATCGTAATCAACGAATCAACGTGTTTGGACAGCTCTTCAATGCCCTGTTCGGCAAACGCCAAACGTTTTTTGCCCTCAAAGCTAAATGGCTTAGTGACAACAGCAACCGTTAGAATGCCCAGCTCTTTCGCTACTTCAGCAATGATAGGCGCCGCACCAGTACCTGTGCCGCCCCCCATGCCTGCAGCGATGAAGACCATATCAGAACCTTCTAATGCTTCCCTGATCGCTTCGCGATCTTCCAGGGCTGAATCACGACCAACCTGAGGGTTAGCGCCTGCGCCCAAACCTTTGGTGATATCACCACCAATCTGGATCACTGTGCCGACGTTACTTTTGCGCAAAGCCTGCGCATCAGTGTTAACACTGATAAAGTGTACGCCTTCGATCGATTCACGAACCATGTGATCGACAGCGTTACCACCACCACCGCCAACGCCAATGACCTTAATTACCGCTTCATCAGACAATTCCATCATCGGTTCAAACATGTGTTCTCTCCGTTCTTCCTGTTCGCATCAGGTTTAAAATTCTTTTCTTAGCCAACCACTAATTTTAGTGAACAGACCAGCAACGGACCGTTTTGGTTCAAGTTCACCATCTTCAAATGTCTGACTGTCCTTTCCGTAATGCAGTAAGCCTACTGCTGTCGCGTAATGCGGGGCCTGGACATAGTCCGTTAAACCACTCAATGCCAGCGGTCGGCCCAAACGTACCTGGTTACGGAATACCCGTTCGGCACATTCGACCAGCCCTTCCATCTGTGAGGCTCCACCGGTTAACACTATCCCAGCGGCCAGCTGGTGTTTAACACCCGTATTACGCAATTGTTCTTGTATTTCCACCAACTTTTGGTTCACCAGACCCAGCAACTCGCTGTATCTCGGTTCAATGACTTCGGCCAATGTCTGGCTTTGCAGGCTGCGCGATGGCCGACCTCCCACACTCGGTACGTCGACTTTGGCATCTTTGCTGACCAGCTCGCTCAGTGCACAACCGTACTTCACTTTGATTTCCTCAGCATCACCTGGCGGTGTGCCGAAGGCATAAGCGATATCGCTGGTGACCACATTACCTGCATAAGGAATCACTTCCGCATGCCGCAATGCACCACCTGTCCAGACAGCCATGTCCATGGTGCCACCACCAATGTCTATCACGCACACACCCAGTTCACGCTCATCTGCCGTCAGCACAGCATAACTGGCAGCCAGCCCGGAGAAGATCAGTTGATCCACTTTCAGGCCGCAACGCTCTACGGCTTTCACTATGTTACGTGCCATATCATTATGGCAAGTGATCATATGA
Source organism: Photobacterium sp. SP02 (assembly GCF_038519165.1). Taxonomy (NCBI): domain Bacteria; kingdom Pseudomonadati; phylum Pseudomonadota; class Gammaproteobacteria; order Vibrionales; family Vibrionaceae; genus Photobacterium; species Photobacterium sp. SP02. Next base: position 88,018 of record NZ_JASJOJ010000006.1, on the reverse strand, counting down.
ACGCTGGCCTCCATCCGGACGCCTGACAAACCCACAGGGTTCTTGATACCTTCCTGGTAGTCAATGGCGAACTCTTGCGGAATCACATGCAGAGTGCGATGCTCATCGCTGATTTTCACCGACTTGGCAGTATGAATGACGTTATCAACGTCATCCTGAGTCACTTCTTTATCAGAAATCGGCACCATGCCTTTTTCAGTCTGGCAACGAATATGTTTACCAGACAGCGACAGATAAACAGAGGCTATTTGGCAGTCGGCCATTAATTCTGCCTGGTCAACCGCCCTTTGCACAGATTTGACGACAGATTCCAGATCATTGACGCCGCCTTTGTCCATGCCTTTAGACGGACTGCTGCCCACACCAATGACATTCACCTGGCCGTCAGGTAATGCTTCGCCGACCAAAGCGCATACTTTGGAAGTACCGATATCAAGGCCAACGATGAGTTTTTTATCTGTAGCCTTCGTCATTAGCGCACGCTCTTATCCTGAACCACTTATTCATTATTCTGTTGCCACCCAACAGCAACACCTGTGTCGTAGCGGAGGTCAACATAATCAACAGCTTTACCCTGCTGTTCCAGCTCCGGGTATAGCCATAAAAACCGTTTGATACGCTCAATTCTGGCTTCCCGACCCAATTCCAGCCGGATTCCATTGCTGAGCCAGATTCGCCATGACCGCCGCTCATTCAACGACAGCCTAACAATTTCTAAACCGCCGCGCTGCAACTCGGGTTGCATTTCACGCCACGTTTTGAGCATTTCCTCACTGCTGCCATCCGGCCCTTCCAGCGTTACCATAGGCTCGCCCGACACATCGGAAGACGGGGCCTGAAACACCTGCCCTTGCAGGTTAACCAGATACTTGTCATTCCAGATCGCAGCCGGTTGATGCTCAACCAGATACACTTTTACGGTATCCGGCCATTGCTTTCGTACCGATGCCTGGGCAACCCAGGGCAAAGACTCCAGGGCATGCTGAAGCTCGTCCACATCCTGGAGCATAAAACTGCCCAGTGAGCCCATTTCAAGAATGCCCTGTCTGACCTGATCTGTGGTCAGATGATGCAGCTCACCCTGAATAATCAATTGGGATAACGGCAATCGGTTTGCATCTGTCATCCAGTGCACTACCGCGACAAACAACCAGGCCATGGCGGTGATGACCAGCACCAGAAAGCTTAATCCCCGCCACTGGGACAAAGTACCGCCAATCAAGTTACTCTGTTTCAAGGCTGTTTCTGTCATGGTTTAACACTTTATTTCCTGAATCATGTCAGTCTGCCGTTATTTTATGGACCAAACAAGCCAAGTGATGACTTACCAGCCACAAAATTTCACCAGAATCAGGATATGACAACAAAGCTGGCCGATTATACCGACCAACTCGATGCTCTCCAACCATTGTTCGCAATTTCCTGTGCTTAGACACCAAAGTGCATGCAAAAGCAGGATTATTCTGGCTTTCTCTTCAAGCTTAGCGAAGAAGTGCAAGAAAGTGACACAAAATAATCCAGATTTTAGCCTTTAGCCGTCATACCGGCACATTATTTCTTCATTTCATCCACGTTGAGCGCCATCGCGGCCAACTGACGGGCAATTTTACCAACGTCACCAGCACCTTGCGTCAGAACAAGGTCATTCTCTTGAATAACATTGGCCAAAGCGCCCGGTAATGCCGCTGTGTTGGGCACAAAAATCGGATCGAGCTTACCCCGTCCGCGAATGGTACGGCACAGTGAACGGCCGTCAGCCCCGGGGATCGCCGCTTCACCTGCGCTGTACACATCCAGCATCAGCAGTACATCCACCTGTTCCAGCACATTGGCAAAATCATCGTACAAATCGCGGGTGCGGGTATAACGGTGGGGCTGGAATACCATCACCAGACGTTTACCCGGCCAGCCTGCACGAGCGGCTTTAATGGTGACATCCACCTCACTCGGATGATGGCCATAGTCATCCACCAGCATCACATTGCCGTTGCCGCTGTCAAATTCACCCAGGTGATCAAAACGGCGGCCGGTTCCTTCAAATTCAGCCAGCGCGCGCAGGATAGCGTCATCCTCAACGCCTTCTTCCGTTGCCACAGCAACGGCCGCGGCGGCGTTAAGGGCATTGTGCTGGCCCGGAATATTGAGTGTGACCGTCAGCTCAGGCTTGCCTTTACGCAGGATAGAGAAATGCCCTTGCTGGCCCTGCTGACGATAGTTCACCAGCCGGACATCGGCATCCTCGGCAAACCCGTAGGTAATGACCTGACGTCCCACACGTGGCAGCAATTCCCGCACCACAGGATCATCAATACACATCACGGCCAGCCCGTAAAACGGCAGGTTATGAAGGAAATCAATAAAGGTTTGCTTCAGGTTTTCAAAGTTACCGCCATAGGTTTCCATATGGTCAGCTTCGATGTTAGTGACCACACACACCATAGGCTGCAAGTGAATAAAAGAGGCATCACTCTCGTCGGCTTCGGCAATCAGATAGCGGCTGGAGCCCAGACGGGCATTGGTACCGGCGCTCTTTACCAGGCCGCCATTGACAAAGGTCGGATCCAGTCCGGCTTCGGAGTAGATCTGAGTAGTCAGCGCTGTCGTGGTTGTCTTGCCGTGGGTGCCGGCAATCGCAATGCCATGGCGATAACGCATCAGCTCGGCCAGCATTTCCGCACGGCGAACCACGGGAATACGCAGCTCACGGGCAGCTTTCAGCTCAGGGTTTTCCGCCGATATCGCGGTCGAGGCCACCACCACGCTGGCCCCTTCGACATTGGTGCTTGCGTGACCAAAAAACAGCTCCGCACCACGTTCGCCCAGACGCTCAGTCACTGAGTTCGGGGTAATGTCCGAGCCACTGATACGGTAGCCTTCATTCAGTAAGACTTCGGCGATGCCACTCATCCCGGCCCCGCCGATACCAACAAAGTGAATACGCTCAACGCGGCGCATCTCTGGCACCATGGTTCTGATTTTGGCTATTTGCTGGTTATCCAGTTTACTCATCACTCTGTTCTCTTCTTTACTTAGCCTGCGCCTTAATCACATCCGCCACTCGGGCATCCGCATCAAGGATCGCAGCCTGTCTCGCCGCCTCGGCCATGCTCAGCAAAGCCGGGCGATCTAAGGTTGTAATTAGCTGTGCCAGACGATCGGCTGTCAGATCCGGCTGCTCTATCATGTGGGCGCCACCGCACGCCACCAGATGATCCGCATTCAGGGCCTGCTGGCGGTCTTTATGCATGAAAGGCACGAATATCGCGCCGACGCCAGCTGCCGACAGCTCAGAGACGGTCAGCGCCCCAGAGCGGCAAACTACCAGATCAGCCCAGTCATAAGCTGCCGCAACATCATCTATAAATTCAGTGACTTTAAATCGCTGCACGCCACACTGGCTGTATGTCTGCTCAGTGCTGGCCTGATTTCCCTTACCAGCCTGATGCCAGATGTCGACATCCCCACCCAGCTGCGCGGCGGCGGCCGGCACCGTCTGGTTCAGTATCCGTGCCCCCTGGCTGCCACCCATGACCAGGACCCGTACCGGACCCTCTCGCTCAGCCAGTCGCTGTGCTGGCGCTGCCAGCTCAGTCACATCGCGGCGAACCGGATTGCCCACCACAGGTTTGCCCGGAAACGCGCCGGGGAAAGCCTGTAACACGCTGGCCGCAATACGCGATAACCAGCGGTTTGTCAGGCCCGCGACCGCATTCTGCTCGTGAAGGATCACAGGAATACCGCTGATCCAGGCAGCCACGCCACCCGGACCGCTGACATAACCGCCCATGCCGAGCACCGCATCCGGTTGCCAGGCCTGGATATAGCGGCGGGCCTGCAATATCGCACCCACTATCTGAAAAGGCGCCGCCAGCAGCTTTTTGATCCCCTGGCCGCGTAATCCTTTCACTTTAATAAAATCAATTTCAATCCCGTGTTTGGGCACCAGGTCAGCTTCCATACGGTCTGCCGTGCCCAGCCAGCGAATTTCCCAGCCTTGCTGCTGCAGCTGACGGGCCACGGCTAACGCAGGAAACACATGGCCGCCCGTGCCGCCGGCCATCACCAGCAAACGCTTATTTTTCTTCATTGTCATTTTCATCACTTGATTGCGCTGATCCGAAACGGGCCTGATGCCGCTGTTCATGATCGATGCGCAGCAAAATGGCCACGGCCGTCGACATAATGAACAAGCTCGAGCCGCCGTAACTGATCAAAGGCAGAGTTAACCCTTTGGTCGGTACTATACCGGCCGCCGCACCGACATTGACCAAGGTCTGGAAAGCAAACCAGAACCCGATGCCGAATGCCAGAAAACCGCCGAATAACTGGCCGGACTCCAGACTTTTCTTTCCGATGAACAACGCCTTGAATACCAAAGCAAAGATAAGCAAAAGCACCAGGGTCACCCCCAGCAGTCCCAGCTCTTCGGCCAGCACAGCGAACACGAAATCGGTATGGGCTTCGGGTAAATACTCCAGCTTCTGGATGGAATTGCCCAGGCCTTGTCCCATCCAGTCACCCCGACCGAATGCCATCAAAGATTGTGTCAGCTGGTAACCACTGCCAAAGGGATCTTCCCAGGGATCCATAAAGGCAGTGATCCGGCGCATGCGATAAGGCTCGAACACAATCAGCATTACTATGCCCAGTAATGCCATCGAGAGCATGGCCAGGAACTGCCACAGCTTAGCGCCGGCTATAAACAGCATGCCCACAGTGGTGACAAACATCACCACAAAGGAGCCCAGATCCGGCTGTTGCAGCAGCAACACAGCCAACAGCGCCAGCACGGCCAGCGGTTTGATAAAGCCGTAAAAACTTTGTCTGACCTGATGATACTGGCGCACCAGATACCCGGACAGAAACACAAAGAGCGAAAGTTTAGCCACTTCCGCCGGCTGCAGGTTAAAGATCCCCAGCGGGATCCAACGCACCGCCCCGTTAACCGAACGACCGACAACCAGCACGATCACCAGCAAGGCCAGCGATACCAGCAGCATAGGCACGCTCAGCTGACGCCAGCGCTCCAGCGGCACCTGGACCATGAAAGCGGCAATAATCAGGGCACAGAACAGAAAAAAGGCATGGCGCAGCGCAAAATAAAACGGCATGTCTGTCAGGCGTGTGGCCACAGGCACAGAGGCGGAGCTGACCACAACCAGCCCGGTCACCATCAGGGACAGACTGATCCACACCAGTTGTCTGTCATACTGACAAGGCGGGGCCGGCCGGCTGAACCACTGGCTGATTTCAAACAGGGTATCTTTTACCCCTTTCAGCATGCCTGTACTCCCTGCACCTGATCTTTCAGGCTGTGAGCCAGCTCAGCAAAGGCGTCGCCACGCGCCATAAAGTTCGGATACTGGTCCAGGCTGGCACAGGCCGGAGACAGTAATATCATGTCGCCGGATGTCGCGTCCGACGCTGCCAGCGCCATCGCCTGATCTAAGGTTTCCACTACAACCGGGGCGTTTGATAAAGACAGGAACCGGTGACCGTCACGGCCAAAGCAGTACAGCTGAACATTGAGGGTCTCCAGCACGGGTTTGAGTGGCGCAAAATCCGCCCCCTTGCTGTCGCCGCCCACCAGCAGATGCAATTTGCCCGGAATGGACAGGCCACTGAGCGCAGCTAACGTACTGGCGAGATTGGTGGCTTTCGAGTCATTGACCCAGTCAACACCGTGCGCCTGTACCACACGCTGACAACGGTGCGGCAGGCCGGTATAACGGCGCAGTGTCCGGCAGGCGGCGTCACGGTCAATGCCCGCCGCGTCTGCCAGCGCCAGCGCTGCCAGGCTGTTAGCCACATTATGGCGGCCAACCAGGGCAATGTCCCGACTTGGCATCACAGGCATACCATGCACCGCCAGGTACTCCTCACCCCGATGCTGAATCAGTCCGTAGTCTTGCTCATCAAAGCCAAAACTGGTTTGCTTGCCGGTCCAGGCAGCATCCGGTAGCGTCGCCGCATCGTCCCGATTGCTAATGGCCAGCCGGGCATGACGGTAAATACGCTGCTTGGCCTGGCCATAGTCGGCAAGGCTGTCGTACCTGTCCATATGATCTTCAGACAGATTGAGGTAGGCCGCCGCCACCAGCTCAAGTGAAGCTGTGGTTTCGAGCTGAAAACTCGACAGCTCCAGCACATACAGCTCATTGCCCTGCTCTAACATATCCAGAGCCGCCAGGCCGATGTTACCGCCGACGCCCGCTTTGATGCCCGCTTCAGCGGCCATGGCACCGACCAGGCTGGTGACTGTGCTTTTACCGTTTGAACCGGTAATCGCCAGCACCGGCTTATCAGCCGCCTGAGCAAACAATTCTATATCGCCAATCACAGGAATGTCAGCCGCGATGGCGGTTTGCAGCTCAGGCGTACTCAGGGCGACGCCCGGATTGGCGACGATCAGATCCGCCGCCAGCAGCCAGTCCATCTGCCACTGACCGGCACTCAGGCTGACACCGTCTGGCAGTTGATCCTCGCCCGGGGGATGGGCCCGGGTATCAATCACCTGAATGGCCGGCGGTGAGCTTTGTCTTAACAGATAGTTCACCACCGACAGTCCGGTTACCCCCAGACCCACAACGACAACTTTATCTGCCTGTGCCAAGTGATTCATTTAGCGCACCTTCAGAGTGGCCAGCGCAAACAGCACCAGCATCAGGGTGATGATCCAAAAGCGCACTATCACACGTGGCTCAGGCCAGCCTTTCAGCTCATAGTGATGATGAATCGGCGCCATGCGGAAGATCCGCTGGCCTCGCAGCTTGTACGAGCCCACCTGCAGGATCACGGACACGGTTTCCATGACAAAAACACCGCCCATGATCACCAGCAACAGCTCCTGACGAACCAGTACCGCAATCGTCCCCAGAGCGCCACCCAGCGCCAGCGAGCCGACATCGCCCATGAAGACCTGTGCCGGATAGGTGTTAAACCACAAAAAGCCCAGACCGGCACCGACTATGGCCGCACACACCACCACCAGTTCACTGGCGTTACTGATATACGGAATATTGAGGTAGCTGGCAAAGTTCACGTTACCGGTCGCCCAGGCAATAAAGGCCATCCCGGCCGCCACCATCACGGTTGGCATAATAGCCAGACCGTCAAGGCCGTCAGTCAGGTTCACCGCGTTACTGGTGCCGACAATGACAAAATACGTGAGCACTATGTACAGCGCGCCAAGCTGGGGCATGACATCTTTAAAGAAAGGCACCACCAGCTGGGTCGCCGCCGTGTCTTTGCCGTAGGCATACAGGGCAAAGGCGACCACCAGGGCAATCACTGACTGCCAGAAATATTTCCAGCGGGCGATCAAACCATCGGTATTCTTGCGGACCACTTTGCGGTAATCATCAATAAAGCCGACGATACCGTAGCCCAGCATGACCGTCAGTACCGCCCAGACATAGGGATTGCTGATGTCAGACCACAGCAGCACTGTGATGGTGATAGCTGCCAGAATCATCACCCCGCCCATAGTCGGCGTGCCGCGTTTGCTGAAATGAGATTCCGGGCCGTCATGGCGCACCACCTGGCCTATCTGCATCATCTGCAAACGGGCAATCAGGCGAGGCCCCATCCATAATGAAATAAACAAAGCTGTCAACACGCTGATGATGGCGCGAAACGTCAGGTATTCAAACAGACGGAAAAAAGGAAAAGTCGACTCGAGTAAGTCCGCTAACCAAAAAATCATTGTTATAAGTCCTGCAGAGCGGCAATAATGTCTTCCATACGGGCGCTGCGTGCCCCTTTTGCCAACACTGTTATTTCTTGTTGTTGTTGAGAATCCAGTCCGGATTCATGATGAAATTGCTGTACCTGAGCGATCAACGCGGCGATCAATGCCGGGTTATCCCTGAAATGCTGTCCCTGGTTCACTTCACTTACAATCGCGCTGGCTTTGCCTACGGTCAGAATACGATCCAGCTGTTTTTGCCGGGCGTAATCGGCAATCTCGCGATGCATCCGCTCACTTTCCTGCCCCATTTCGGCCATATCGCCAAATACCAGCCAACGTTGTCCTTTAAAATCCGCCAGCAAATCAATCGCCGCTTTCACTGAGGCCACACTGGCATTGTAGGTATCGTCGATCAGACGCAATCCCTGTCTGGGCTCGAGCACCAATGCGCGTCCTTTGACGGCGGCCATCTGCGCTAATCCCGACGCCACTTGCGCCAACGTGGCTCCCATCGCCATTGTCAGCGCCGCCGCGGCCAACGCATTGGCCACATTATGACGGCCAGCCAGTGGCAAAGTGAGTGAAATATCACCAGCAGGCGTGTGCATTGTAAAACAAGGGCAGCCGTGGCCGTTAACGCTAATCTCGCTGGCTGAGAACCCTGCGACAGAATTGCTGTCAGAATCATCAGCAGCTAACGGCACTGGGTCCGCCGCAGTAAAACCCACCAGCTGCTTGTCGGTCAGCAAAGGCTGCCAACGTTCCAGAGCATGCGAGTCCAGATTAAAAACAGCCGTGCCACCGGCAATCAGCCCTTCGAAAATTTCGCCTTTGGCTCTTGCTACGCCCTCCAGCGAGCCGAAACCTTCTAAATGCGCCGCCGCCAGATTATTGACCAGTGCCGCATCGGGCTGCACCAGCGCTGAGGTGTAGGCGATTTCTTTTTCGTGATTGGCCCCGAGCTCAATCACCGCAAACTCATGGGCCGGTGTCAGTCGCAACAGCGTCAGGGGAACACCGATATCATTGTTAAAGTTGCCGGCGGTGGCCAGCACGCGACCGCACTGGGAGAGAATCGCGGCCACCATTTCCTTGACCGTGGTTTTGCCACAGCTTCCGGTCAATGCCACTGTCTTGAGGCCATTTTCACGCGTCATTTTTGCTTTCAGCCAGCTGCCCAGCTGGCCCAGAGCCTGACGGGTATCGCTAACCAGCAGTTGTGGTAAAGCCACATCCAGCTCACGGCTCACCAGTAAGGCGGATGCCCCCTTGGCCTTTGCATCCGCGGCAAAGTCATGGGCATCAAAGCGTTCACCTTTCAGCGCAAGAAATAAGGTACCCGGCACTATGGTCCGGGTATCCGTTGAAACTGCATCGATACTGACATCCTGGCCAATCAAGCGGGCGTTAAGCACCGCTGCCAGTTCGCTCAGTGTCACCTCAATCATTTAGTGTGTCTCCAACAAGGCCTGTACGGTTTCACGATCTGAATAGTGAATGGTTTTCCCCGCCAGTACCTGATAATCCTCATGGCCTTTACCGGCCACCAGTACAATATCTTGCGCCTGCGCCTGACTGAATGCCCGCTGGCAGGCTTCGGCCCGGTCATGAATAACCTGGGCACGTTCCGGCTGCGCCAGTCCGGCCAGCATATCATTCACTATCTCCCGGGGTGATTCACTGCGCGGATTATCATCCGTCAGGATCACATAATCGGCTAACTGCTCAGCCACGGCAGCCATCATAGGCCGCTTACCGCGATCACGCTCACCACCACAGCCGACCAGACACCAGAGCTTGCCTTCACAGTGCAGGCGTAACGCTGCCAGTGCTTTCTCCAGCGCATCCGGGGTGTGAGCATAATCAACCACCATCATAGGTTTGTCAGCGGCCTGAAAAACTTCCATCCGACCTATCACCGCCTGCAGACGGGGCGCTGTGGCCAGCAAGGCACTCAGGGGGTAACCCAGCGCCAGTAACGTCGCCAGCGACAACAGCAGATTAGAGACATTGAAAGCCCCAACCAGCGGAGCAGTAAAATCGCCTTGCCCCCAGCTGGAATCAAAAGACACAGTCACCCCCTGGGTGGAATAGCTGACGGCCGTCAGCCACAACGCCTGACCATGGTGCCCGGACAGATGTGACGGTTCGCTCGCGACCGCAACCGCATCAGGCAGCTCGTTCAGCCAGCGTCTGCCAACAGCATCATCAGCATTAATGACAGCGATACCTGCGCTATGTTCCGTGAACAAACTTTGCTTGGCTGCCGCATAGCTTGCCATATCACCATGGTAATCAAGATGATCCCGGCTAAGGTTGGTGAAAATACTGGCCGCAAAATGCAGGGCTTTCACCCGCCCCTGTACCAGACCGTGCGAGGAGACTTCCATCGCCGCAAAATCTGCGCCTTGATTGACCAGCTCAGCCAGGGTTTTCTGAATATCAATGGCGCTGCCAGTGGTGTTCACGGCCGGTCTCAGCCCGGACAACAGGCCATTGCCCGTGGTGCCCATCACCCCGGCGGTTCGGCCGAGCAACCCTGCCCACTGCGCCAGTAACTGGCTGACCGTGGTTTTGCCGTTGGTGCCTGTGACCGCCACCAGCTGCAGCTGCTGATCGGGCTGACCGTAAGCCGCACCGGCCAGGGCCGACAGCCTGCTCGGCAAATCGCGCACCCTAATCACAGGAATACCACTGTGATAATGTATCTCGCCATCTGGCTGGTTATCTTCAGCCTGCGCCAGCACAGCCGACGCACCGGCCTGGATCGCGGCATCAATATACTGGCGACCATCGACCGCATGGCCCTTAATGGCGACAAAAGTACTGCCCGGCACCACAGCGCGGCTGTCGAGGGTCAGATCTCTGACCTGCACTGCAGAGACTGAAGCGGCTAAGACCTCAGGCGCAAACCAGGAAGCTAACAGCTCCCCCAAAGAAATTGAAACATCAGGTTCCGGCATCAGACTTGCCTCTGTTATGGACGATATTCAACTGATCGCCTTTTCCGGCATCAGGTTTGACGTTGAGAATTTGCAGGGCACTGCCCATCACTTCTGCAAAAATCGGCGCGGCGACCTGACCGCCGTAATAAGCGTCGCCCTGGGGTTCATTGATCACCACCACCATAGCCAGGCGGGGATCACTGATAGGTGCCAGCCCTGCGGTCATAGCGACATATTCATCACTATAGCCACCGGCTGCCGCTTTCTTGGCGGTACCGGTTTTGGCTCCCACCCGGTAACCGGGTACGGCCGCGTGCTTGGCACTACCATCAGATTGGGTGACCCCTTCGAGCATATTGAGCACTTTGCGGGTATTTTCTGCCGACACCACCTGCCGACCCGGCACCACAGCTTCGGTTTTCAGAATCGACAGCGGCCGGTTAATGCCTAAGCCGCCCAAGGTGGCGTAAGCACGTACTAACTGAATGGGGGTGACTGAAATACCGTAACCGAAGGCCAGGGTCGCCCGCTCAAAATCCGACCAGCGGCGGCGATCCGGGAACAGCCCCTGCGCTTCGCCAATCAGGTTAATGCCTGAGGCTTCACCCAAACCTACACCGCTGTACATGCCCAGCACCGCATCAACAGGCATAGACAAAGACAACTTACTGACACCTATATTACTGGACTTTTTCAGGATTCTCGCCAAATCGGCCTTGCCGACCTGTGACACATCCCGCACCCGGCTGCCGCCTACCTGCATAATCCCGTTGCCGGTATCGATGACTGTGTTCTCATCGGCAACGCCGTTCTCCAGCGCAGCCAATACGATAAAAGGTTTGATGGTAGAGCCCGGTTCCATCGCATCTGTGATGGCACGGTTACGCATGCGGAAACTTTGCAGCTGATCGCGGTTATTGGGGTTATAGGAGGGCGCGTTGACCATGGCCAGTATCTCGCCGGTCCGCACATCGACCATCACAATGGTTGCCGAGGTCGCGTTGTAATCTACCACCGCCTGCTTCACGGCCCGGTAAGCCACCGCCTGCAATCGCTGGTCAATACTCAGCGCCAGCGGTTTGCCCGGCTCGCGCTGCTTGAGCGAAATGTTTTCCACCACCCGGCCGTACCTGTCTTTACGTACCGTGCGTCTGCCCGGCTCACCGGTCAGCCAGCCGTCATAGGTCCGCTCGACGCCTTCCAGTCCGCGGCCATCAATGCCCGTGACCCCTATCAGGTGAGCGCTCACTTCCCCTGCCGGGTAAAAGCGACGCGATTCATCTTTCAGACCAATACCGGGTAGTTTCAGCTTACCGACATAGGCCGCCATGGCCGGACTGACCTGACGCTGCAGATAAATGAATCGACGGGATTTATTCTCTTCCAACCGGGCAAGCATGTCCTGGCGGTCCAGCCCCAGCACATCCGCCAGCGCATGCCAGCGCGCCGGCTCTGAAAGGCCGCCATGCTTATAAATATCCACAGGATCAGCCCAGACCGCCTGAACCGGCACACTGACGGCCAGTTGCTCGTCATTGCGATCGGAAATAATACCCCGCGCTGACGGCATGGCTTTCACACGCAGCGAGCGCAGATCCCCTTCCTGGATCAGCTTACCGGGTTCCAATACCTGGATATAAGCGGCTCTGGCTATCAGGCCCACCAGTGCCAGACCAACAAAGCTACAGATCAGGGCGAAACGCCAGGGAATAAACGCAGGTGTGGAGGCCGAAGGGCGCGGCGTCTGCGGTTCAGGTGAAGAGGCGGCTTTTTTCATTACTGGACAACAATTTCATTCGCTGCATTAGGACGCTTCATATCAAGCTCCTTCTCAGCCTGGGTTTCAATTTGACTATGCTCAGCCAGCGAGTTTTCTTCCAGCAGCTGATTACGCCATTCGATATCCAGATCATCCCGCTCAATGAGCAGTTGCTCCTGTTGCGCGACCAGTTGGCGCGATTGGTGGGTGATATACACCACCCCCAAGGCAGAAATAAGAACCAGCACCAGCAGCACCAAAGGCACACGGCCGACAGATAGCAGATCACGGCCGATCTGCCGAATCAGGCTGTCTGCGGCGGCTGGCTGGGTACTCATAGGCGTTCAGCCAGACGCAACACCGAACTGCGCGCTCTCGGGTTATGCTGAGTCTCCGCGGCCGTCGGCTTAATGGCTTTACCCACGGCTTTCAGATCGGCACTGCCCAGCGCTTTGATCTGATCTTCGGTCAGCGGCAAGCCGGCAGGGACGTCAGGCCCTTTGCTCTGCTTACGAATAAAACGCTTCACCATACGATCTTCAAGCGAGTGAAAACTGATCACAGACAGACGGCCACCAGGAGCCAGTACTTCCAGCGCACCGTGTAAGGCGGTGTCTATCTCTTCAAGCTCGCTGTTAATATAAATACGTATCGCCTGAAAGCTGCGGGTGGCCGGATGTTTATGCTTGTCTCTGAACGGTGAAACGTCAGCAATCAGCTTAGCCAGCTGGGTGGTTCGCTCCAGCGGCACATTGTCCGGATTGCTGCGGTATTCCACTATCCCGCGGGCGATACGCTTGGCAAAACGCTCTTCGCCAAACTCTTTCAGGACCCAGGCAATATCGTCCGCCTCGGCGCTGGCCAGCCACTCAGAAGCAGAAATACCGGATGTCGGATCCATGCGCATATCCAGCGGGCCGTCACGCATAAAGCTGAAGCCACGCTCGGCATCATCCAGCTGAGGAGAAGAGACCCCCAGATCCAGCAGCACACCGTCGATCTTGCCGGTCAGCCCCAGCTCTGCCATATACCCGGCCATGCCGGAAAACGGACCATGAATAATAGAGAAACGCGGATCGTTGATCTTGGCGGCTTCTGCGATCGCCTGGGGATCGCGATCAATGCCGTACAAACGGCCATGTTCGCCAAGGTGGGAAAGGATCAGACGGCTGTGGCCACCACGGCCAAAGGTACCGTCGATGTAAATACCGTCTGGCTTGATGGCTAGGCCATCAACAGACTCATGGAGCAGCACGGAAACGTGAGCAAATTGTTCGGACATAATAATTGATTCAGCTGAATAATAAGCGAACTGAAGACACCGGCCGGATGCCTCCACCAGAGATTACTGGGTCGTTGGTTTTCCGCTGCTCTGCCTGTTGCGCTACAGGCAGCAGTGGCAACACACCGAAATCGTCGGATTTCGATGCATGTGCACCTCTTTCATTTATACCTGCCCTTGTCGGGCAAGCAACAGGAAAATTGCAATTTTTGCCACAAAATCGTCATTTTTTCCCACAAAAATCCAACACGAAGTGTACGAAGGCAGCAAAAAAGTTGTCAAGACAGATACTGCGATTCTGACAAACAATTGATGCAGCCGTATTTTCTGGTTCCCAGGCCCTGAAACGATAAAAGGTGATGCCCGCATATGTTGCGAACACCACCTTTCCAAAATAAGTGAGTTAACCGATAAGCCGGGTTCTGTCCCGCTTGCGCGGTGGTAACCATTCCTCTAGGCCTGAAATCGCTCGCAGGCTCAAGCAACCTACCCGTCCCCAGCGCGGACCACGCCATTAGGGACCTATTTGGTCTTGCTCCGGGTGGAGTTTACCGTGCCACGAACTGTTGCCAGTCGCGCGGTGCGCTCTTACCGCACCCTTTCACCCTTACCTGTTCTCGCAAGCGAGTCATCGGCGGTTTGCTCTCTGCTGCACTGGTCGTAGGCTCACGCCCCCCAGACGTTATCTGGCACCCTGTCCTGTGGAGCCCGGACTTTCCTCCCCCTCGTCAGTCTCCCAAAGGACATCAACGAAGCAGCGGTTACCTGGTCAACTCAGGCGGCGGATTGTATAAAACTCCCGCCCGAGTTACCAGAGAAAGTTAGACTTCTTCCTTTCTCTGGCGAGAAAACGGCCAGCGCTGACCGGTTCTGCACTTATTCCAGATTCTCCAGGCCCCATTTATAGAGCGCATTTTTCTTCACACCGTGAATCTCTGCCGCCATGGCCGCGGCCTTTTTGAGCGGCAACTCAGCAACCAGAATCTTTACCGTTCGCAGCGCTTCAGCCGGCAAGGCATCTTTATCGGCCCTGTGCCCTGCCACCAAAAGCACCATTTCACCCCGGATACGGTTGCTGTCCTCACCCAGCCAGGGGATCAGCTCACCTAACGGTGCACCATGAATGGTTTCAAAGGTTTTGGTCAGCTCACGAGCCAGCACCACGTGGCGCTCCGGGCCCAGCACGGCCTGCATGTCCGCCAGCGAGTCGAGAATACGGTGCGGAGATTCATAAAAAATCAGGGTACGCGGATCTTCAATCAGCAGCCGGAAGGTATCCTGGCGCCCTTTGCTTTTGGCCGGCAGAAAGCCTTCAAAACTGAAACGATCCGACGGCAGGCCCGATGCACTCAGCGCGGTGATCACCGCACATGCCCCCGGCAGCGGCACAACTTTAACACCCGCCTGACGACAGCGAGTCACCAGATGGTATCCTGGATCGCTGATGAGAGGTGTACCGGCATCAGAGACCAGTGCGATACTGCTGCCCTGACGCAATTTTTCAATCAGCACATCCGCTTTCTGCTGTTCATTATGATCATGCAGGGCAAAGGTGCGGGTAGAGATGGCAAAGTGGGACAGCAGGCGTGAGGTATGGCGTGTGTCCTCAGCAGCAATTAAATCCACCTTGGCCAGAACATCCAGCGCGCGGTGGGTAATGTCTGCTAAATTGCCGATCGGGGTCGGAACGATGTACAAAGTTGCGACATCCACCGAGCACGAATTGGTCTCACTCATTTGTCTATGATCTCATCTGCAATTAATATAGAGAGTAATTTGTCACAGTTGAATGAATTCAATGCTTAATTTTACCCATAAGCGCAAAAGTGTAACACGTATTCTGGCCCCTGTAGCCCTTGCCGTGATTCTGGCAGGCTGTTCAGCGCCAGGCACTCAGCCAACGTCTTACTCTGCGGATATCACGGCGCCTGCCTCTGACTCCGCTGCCAGCTACCTGCTCAAAGCAGAGTCGTCTGAAGGTGCAGCTAGCATTGACTGGCATATACTGGCTCTTAAAGCGCTGATCAAAGAGGGCCGCTGGCCGCAGGCTGATCAGCAAGCCAATAAGCTGGCCGGCATGAACCTGTCTCCGGTGCAAATGGCTGAATGGCAGTTAGCGCGTGCAACCCTGCGCTACCAGCAAGGCCAGCCCAAAACCGCGCTTGAGACGCTCAACTTCCTGCCCTGGTGGACTCTGGCCGACAGTCAGTACCGTCGCTATCACCTGCTGCGTGCCGAGCTGTTAACGCAGACGGAACAACACTTTGCCGCCGCCAGGGAGCGCACAGCGCTGTCACAGTATCTCAACAGCAGCGAGAGAGAGGTCAACTGGCAGAATCTGTGGCAGGACTTGTCTCAGTATAATAACCACCAGCTTAAAGCCGCCAGCATCAGTGCGGATGAAACCGTGCTGCAGGGCTGGGTGGCACTCAGCATGATCAAAAATGCCTCTGCTCAGCGCCCGGTCAGGCTGAAATCCGAGGTCGAACAATGGCTGCAAAACCATCCTGAGCACCCGGCCAACAGTTACCTGCCGAAAGAACTGCAGGCCATCATGAGCCTGGAAGTGGTAGAGCTGGAAAAAGTTGCACTCCTGCTGCCTTTGTCTGGCAAATTCGAAAGCCAGGGCAAAGCCGTTCGCGATGGCTTCCTCAATGCCATGCTGGAAGATACCGAGCGTAACCCGAATACCGAGCTGTCGATTTACGATACAGAATCCGAACCTATGTTCAGTATTGTCAACAAGCTCCAGCAAGACGGCATTCAGCTGGTGATTGGCCCGCTTCAGAAAGAAAAAATCACCGAATTTCAGTCTACCGAAGGCGGCAATGTCACAGAGCTGGCGCTCAATGAGCCGCAGAATCTGGATCTGAGCCAGCCCAACACCTGCTATTTCTCCTTATCTCCCGAGCAGGAAGCCGAGCAAGCCGCACAGCATTTATATGCCAAAGGTCACCGCAGCCCCATGGTCATGGCACCGGCCAATGACTTTGGCCGACGGGTCAGCCAGGCGTTCATGATGAAATGGGAAACACTGACCGGCACCCAAGCAGAACGCCAGACCTTTGGTTCCAGCCGTGACATTCAGAACCAGATGGCGGCCGTATTTGGCTTAACCGACAGCCGGACCCGCAGCCAGCAAATGGAGCAGGTGCTGGGTATGTCACTGGAAACCCAGGCGCGCAGCCGTCGCGATACCGATGCGGTGTACCTGATTGCCAACCGGAATGAAGTAACGCTGCTTAAACCCTTTATCGAAGTGGCGATCAATCCGGATGTCACGCCGCCAAAACTGTACGCCAGCTCACGGACTAACCCGGACAACAACGCCAACGTCAGTGAACTGTCCGGGATTGAATTTAGTGATATCCCTCTGCTCGCGGCGCCGGATCAACCCTTCATGGAGCAGTTTGAACAGTTGTGGCCGGGGCAGAAGAACAGCGCCATCCGGCTCCATGCTTTTGGGATGGATGCCTACCGGATGATCACTGAATTGCCTCAGATGAAAGTGGTTGAGCATTACAGCACCCAAGGTAAAACCGGCCAGCTGAGCATAGACGATCATTGTGTTGTTCAGCGTCAGTTAGACTGGGCGGTATTCACACCCAATGGCATTGCACCTGTTCAATAAGCGCCGTCAGGGGTACCATTACGAGTCACTGGCCGAGCAGTATCTGCAACGCCAGGGACTTTCTGCCATTGCCCGCAACGTTCACAGCCGGGGTGGTGAGCTTGATCTCATCATGAAAGACGGTGATTGCTGGGTATTTGTCGAGGTAAAGTACCGTGCCCATAACCGTTTCGGTTCTGCGGCCGAGGCCGTCAATTGGCGCAAGCTGCAACGCATGAAGCGTGCTGCACTGTACTGGCTGCATTCAAAAGGCATGGCTGCCGAACACTGCCAGCTGCGTTTCGATGTTGTCACCATAGAAGGGACTGACCACGCAATCTCGTGGCTGACCAACACTTTAGTTGAAGAGTAAAACATGCTAGAGAGCATTAAAGAAAACTTTACCGAAAGCATCCAGACACAAATTGCAGCGGCTGAAGCATTGCCAGACGCCATTTCCCGCTCTGCCCAGGTGATGGTGCAAAGCCTGCTGAACGGCAACAAGATCCTGTGCTGCGGTAACGGGGGGTCCGCCTCTAATGCCCAGCATTTCGCATCCTGCCTGATTAACCGCTTTGAAACTGAACGTCCCAGTCTACCGGCATTCTCGCTCACCGCAGACACCACCACACTGACGGCGGTGGCGAACGACTATCATCAGGACGAAATTTTCTCCAAGCAAATTCGCGCCCTGGGTCAGCCGGGTGACATACTGCTGGTGTTCTCTACCAGCGGGAACAGCAAGAACATTATCAAAGCCATGGAAGCCGCTCTGACCCGCGACATGAACATCATAGCGATGACAGGTAAAGACGGCGGTGTTATGGCCGGACTGCTGGGTGTGCAGGATGTCGAGATCAGAATTCCGTCGCAGCGTACCGCCCGCATCCAGGAAGGTCACCTGCTGACGGTGCACTGTCTGTGCGATCTGATTGACCAGATTCTTTTCCCGCAACACGAAGGGTGATCATGCAACGCTTGCTTCTCATTTTGATTTTGCCGCTGCTGCTCCAAGGGTGCGGTACCTTGCTGCAAACCGATCCCCGCAGCGGGCAACAGCAATGGCGAGATCAGCACATTGCTATGCAAATTGGTGGCCTAGTCAATAAGCCGCCTTATCAGGGCAAAGTCAGGGTCAATGCGATATCGACTGAAGGCCGGGTTTTGCTGGTTGGTCAGGCGGTGGATCAAGCCACTGCCGGGCAATTAGCTGACGCGGTACAAGAGCTGGCTAGCGTGAAAGAGGTCTATAACCAGCTTCAGATCGGCCCGCTCCCTACCCTGTCTGATGTCGGTCTGGACAGCTGGTTAACCACCAAAGTGAAAGCGCAGCTGATCGCCAGTAAAAAGTTGCGGGATTCAGCGGTACAGGTGGCAACGGAAAACCAGCGGGTTTACCTGCTCGGCTTTGTGACCAGAGAGCAAGGCAATATTGCGGCGGATGTCGCACGCAATGTGGAAGGGGTTAAACACGTGATCAAAGCGTTTGAATACACAGACTGAGCCAGGTCATCGGTATTCAGAAAGCATCAGATAAAGAAAAACGCAGTGCTTCGAAAGAAACACTGCGTTTTTTATGTCCGTCAAAGTGGATTACTTAACCACTGTGAGGCTTGGGCGACCGCGTGGACGAGGTGGTTCTTCCTCTGAAACAAGCTCTTCGACAGCATCAGTCAGACTGACCGGTGACAAATGCTCTTCATCACCGACAGCATCTGCTGCGTCAAACACGCCCTCTTGCTCGCTGTTTGCCATTTCATAGCCGGGTTCGGGTTCAAACATAGTGCCTGCTCCATTTTCCCGTGCATAAAGCGCCAATACAGCCGCAAGAGGCACTGCTACAGCATGCGGACGGCCACCAAAGCGGGCATTGAAGCGCACAGCATCATTGCCCAGTTCAAGGTTACCGATAGCACGCGGCGCAAGGTTCAGCACAATTTGTCCGTTACTGACAAATTCCTGCGGAACCTGCACATCAGGCAGTGTTGCATCAACGACCAGATGCGGAGTCAGATCATTATCCACAAGCCAGTCATAGAAAGCCCGCACCAGATAAGGTCGGCGCGGGGTCATCTCGGCCATCTCCATCACTGACCAGCCAGACGCATTTCGCGCTCAGCTTCTGTCAGCGATGCAAGGAATGAATCACGTTCGAAAACGCGCGTCATGTATGCCTTCACTTCTTTCGAACCAGCACCGTTAAGCTCAATACCCATAGAAGGTAAACGCCACAGTAACGGCGCCAGGTAGCAGTCGACCAGGCTGAACTCTTCACTCATGAAGTAAGGAAACTCAGCGAATACCGGTGACAGCGCCAGCAGCTCTTCACGCAGTTGTTTACGCGCTTTATCCGCTTCATCAGCTGTGCCTTTCTGCACTTTTTCCGCCAATGAATACCAGTTACGCTCAATGCGATACATCATCAGGCGGCTGTTACCACGAGCAACCGGATACACAGGCATCAGAGGCGGGTGAGGGAAACGCTCATCCAGGTATTCCATAATAATGCCGGCCTGATACAGAGCCAGTTCACGATCCACCAGAGTTGGAACAGAATTATATGGATTCAGGTCAAGCAGATCCTCAGGTAGGTTGTCTGGTTCAACCAGCTCAATCTCAACACTTACACCTTTTTCTGCAAGTACAATACGCACCTGATGGCTATACATATCCGAAGCATCAGAATACAGCGTCATCACAGAGCGTTTATTGGCAGCTACAGCCATCAACCCCTCCAGTATACTCATATACACAAAAAGCAACGGGGGCTCTTGCCCCCATTGCGAGTTTCTTAACGCACTAGATTACCCGATCAATGGACATCGCGCCAATATTCTTTCTTCAGCAGCAAGGCCAGAACAAAGAAGATAACGATAAAGCCCATCACCCACAGGCCCAGACGCTGACGTTCCAGCTTCATAGGTTCTGCCGAGTATTCAAGGAAGTTAACCAAATCACGAACCACTGCGTCATATTCTTCAGGGCTCAGTTCACCATTACCTTCAGTTTCCAGGCCAACAAACTCCTGTACTTCCTGACCATCAATGGTGCGTGTCTCAAACACCTTACGTGGCGTCCCCTGCAGTTCTTCCAGCACGTGTGGCATACCCACACTTGGGAAGATCAGGTTGTTGACACCAAACGGACGGCTTGGATCGGCGTAGAAAGAACGCAGATAGGTATACAGCCAGTCAGCTCCACGCACACGGGCTACCAGAGTCAGATCCGGCGCCGGGGCGCCAAATGACGCCGCGGCGTAATCTTCTGAGATCGCATTGGTCATCAGATCGCCGATCTTGGCATTTTCATCAAAGATCAGGTTTTCCATCATCAGGTCAGCCGGGATATCCAGATCTTCCGCTACACGCTGGTAACGCTGATACTGAGTGGCATGGCAACCAAAACAATAGTTAACAAAAGTACGTGCACCGCGCTGCAGTGAAGCTTCGTCCGACAAATCATTGTTTGCCGCATCAAGGTGAACATTACCACCGGCAGCCATTGCCAGAGACGGCAACAGAGCCAGCAGCATAACCATCAGCTTTTTCATTTGAATGTGACCCTCTCTGGTAGCGGTTTCGTCGCCTCATTCTTGCTGTAGAAATACAACAGCACGAAGAACATGAAGTAACCGAGACTGAAGATCTGCGCCATCAAGGTGTATACCGCAGTGGCAGGAAGCGCACCCAGAATACCCAATGCAATGAAGCAGACAGTGAACTGAGCGATGTTTGCCAGGTGCAGCTTGCTGCGGTAACGGTAAGAACGCACTTTGCAGCGATCCAGCCAAGGCAGCAAAAACAGCATGACAATTGACAGGCCCATCGCAATTACACCCAGCAGTTTGTCAGGAACCGCACGCAAAATCGCATAGAAAGGCGTGAAGTACCATACAGGTGCAATGTGTTCCGGTGTCTTCAGCGGGTTAGCCGCTTCAAAGTTAGGTGGCTCAAGGAAATAGCCGCCCATCTCAGGGTTAAAGAAAATCACATAACTGAACAAGAAAGCGAAGATAGCCACACCAACGAGATCTTTCACCGTACCGTAAGGATGGAACGGCACTGAATCAATGATGTCGTACTTATTGGTGTAGTACTCGTGGAACTTGAATCGAGACTGGTGGTTGTCACCTTTCGCGCCTTTTGGCAGCTTGGTTTCAATACCATCCGGGTTGTTCGAACCCACTTCGTGCAGCGCCAGAATGTGCAGCACAATCAGCAGCAGCAGAACAATTGGCAATGCAATAACATGCAGCGCAAAGAAACGGTTCAGTGTGGCACCGGAGATCACGTAGTCACCGCGAATCCACAGTGTCAAATCATCACCGATAACAGGAATGGCACCAAACAGAGAAATGATAACCTGGGCACCCCAGTAAGACATCTGACCCCAAGGCAGCAGATAGCCCATAAAGGCTTCAGCCATCAGTACCAGGAAAATCAGCATGCCGAACAGCCACAGCAATTCACGCGGCTTTTTGTAGGAACCGTAAATCAGGCCACGGAACATGTGCAGATATACCACAACAAAGAACGCCGAAGCGCCCGTGGAGTGCATATAACGCAGCAGCCAGCCGTAATCTACATCACGCATGATGTATTCTACAGAGGCAAAGGCACCATCACCTGATGGAACATAGTTCATGGTCAGCCAGATCCCGGTCAGGATTTGGTTAACCAGAACCAGCATGGCCAGTGAGCCAAACAGATACCAGAAGTTAAAGTTCTTCGGCATCGGGTATTCAGACATATGCTTTTTATAAGCATTCATCACTGGCAGACGTTTTTCAATCCAACCCAGCAAGCCTTCCATTATGCCGTCTCCTCATCTTGACCCACTAAAATCGTGTTGTCGTTCAGGAACATATGAGGCGGTATCACCAGGTTAAGCGGTGCTGGCACCCCTTGGAAAACCCGACCAGCCATATCAAACTTAGAGCCGTGGCAAGGACAGAAAAAGCCAGCTGGTACGCCACTGACCTGCTCATTGAAACTGTCCGGCAGGTAAGTTGGAGAACAGCCAAGGTGGGTACAGATCCCGACGGCAAGAAAGATTTCAGGTTTAACTGAACGGTATTGGTTTTGTGCGTAAGCAGGCTGCTGAGGTTCAGTGGCCTGCGGATCACGCAGTCGATCATCGTGTGTCGGCAGCTCATCCAAAATAGCCTGGCTACGGCGTACAACCCATACAGGTTTGCCTCGCCATTCTACGCGGATCATCTGGCCTTCTTCTAATTTACTGATATCAACTTCAACTGGCGCGCCCGCAGCCTTGGCTTTGGCGCTAGGATTCCAGGATTTGATAAAGGGTACGGCGACAGCGACTGCACCTAAGCCTCCAACAACCGAGGTCGTCGCAGTCAGGAAGCGGCGTCGGCCGTTACTTACTGGCGCTTTGCTCATCCAACATTCTCCCATGTGCTCCCGCTCAGGATTATTCTTTCCATCTGCGTCCCTGGAGCTTACGGCTAACTTTCTACGGAAAGACTCAACAGCTTATTGATTAAGAATTTTCATGCTGCTATTTATCGCGGCAAATGATAAAGAAAACCCCACTTTAAGACAAGGTAAACACCGCAAATGTGAGAGATTTGTGGGGTTAATTTCCTTGGCCGTCAAGATGAAAAAATGCAAACTATGGTGTCAATTATTCAATTTTTTTGACAAGATCCCTGAATGTCGCCGACAAAACAGCATTAAGCGCCTTAACAAAGGTTCCCGTTAAGGATAAATCACCCCTTAGCCTGGCTGCTACCCATCGCACTACTGCACGCTGACAGTGCGCCGGCCGCCGGCACTCTGCAATTTTTCTTAGCGCGTAAACGCAAAAAGCCCAGCACAATGGCTGGGCTTTGATGTACACAGTAACCAGAGAAACCTCTGGTGCGTTGAATTAACGCTTAGAGAACTGTGGACGACGACGTGCTTTACGCAGACCAACTTTCTTACGTTCAACGCGACGTGCGTCACGAGTAACGTAGCCAGCGGCACGCAGAGCAGGACGTAAAGTCTCATCGTACTCCATAAGAGCGCGAGTGATACCGTGACGGATCGCACCAGACTGACCAGTGATACCACCACCTTTAACAGTGATGTACAGATCCAGTTTCTCAGTCATATCAACCAGCTCAAGAGGTTGACGAACAACCATGCGAGCTGTTTCGCGGCCGAAGTACTCTTCGATGCTGCGCTTGTTGATTACGATATTGCCAGTACCCGGTTTTACGAAAACGCGAGCAGCTGAGCTTTTGCGGCGGCCAGTGCCGTAGTATTGATTCTCTGCCATTGTCATGTTCCCCAATTAGATGTCTAGAACTTGTGGCTGCTGTGCAGCGTGGTTGTGCTCGCTACCTGCGTAAACTTTCAGTTTACGGTACATAGCACGGCCTAGAGGACCTTTAGGAAGCATGCCTTTAACAGCAATTTCGATGATCGCTTCTGGCTTTTTCTCCAGCAGCTTGTCGAAGCTGATAGTTTTCAGACCGCCGATGTAGCCAGTGTGACGGTGATACATCTTATCAGTACGCTTAGCGCCAGTAACTGCTACTTTCTCAGCGTTGATAACAACGATGTAGTCACCGGTGTCAACGTGAGGAGTGTACTCAGGCTTGTGCTTACCACGCAGACGAGATGCGATTTCAGTTGCCAGACGACCCAGTGTTTTACCTTCAGCGTCAACAACATACCAGTCACGTTTTACAGTTTCTGGTTTAGCAACGAAAGTTTTCATGCTAATTCTTACCCAATTTTAAATAGTTTCACTTTCCAAGAACGCAAAGCGCTCTCTCTGTATATAGAGCCCAGTCATCACCCCTTCGAGTGGTTGGCACTCCCGGCATAACGCCGTCACAGGTACGGTGGGTCGCGAGAGTATACGGAAGCATGGGGAAAAAATCACCTTTTTTTCCAAAAAAGTTCAGCTATTTTTCCAGCTAAAATAGCGCTTCCGTTAAGCCAGATGCGGCCTGGCCAAATATTCATGACTCTGCATTTCAATCAGACGAGAGCAACAGCGCTTAAATTCAAAGCTCAGGCGCCCGGATTGATACAGCTTGTCCATTTCTGCTTCCGCCGAAATGATCAGCTTGACATGGCGCTCGTAAAACTCATCGACCATGGCAATAAAACGGCGGGCAGCGTCATCGTCTTTTTCGGTCAGCACAGGTACGTCAGACAAAAGGACGCTGTGATAGGTATGCGCGATATCCATATAGTCTGACTGACTGCGCGCCCCGCGGCACAGCGCATCAAAGGTAAAATGCACCACCCCTTCCGCTTCATGGCGGGTAGCAATCGGCCTGTCATTGATCAGTATGTCCTGGCCCTCATGCCGGGGATCTGCGGATAACTGCATGAAATAGCGGTGCATATTCTCTTCTGCGCTGGCATCGAGCGGCCAGTGGTAAATTTCAGCCTGCTCCAGTGTCCGCAGACGGTAGTCGACACCCGAATCGACATTCACCACCTCACAGTGTTCTTGAATTAACGCAATGGCAGGCAAGAAGCGCGCACGCTGCAGGCCATTTCGGTACAGTTGATCCGGCGGAATATTCGAGGTGGCCACCAGAGTAATGCCGCGGCGGAACAAGGCCTCGAACAAGGTACCCAGTATCATGGCATCGGTGATATCTGACACAAAAAACTCATCAAAGCAGATGATGTCCGTGTCCTGCTTGAACCTGTCCGCCACTCTTTCCAGCGGATCGCTCTGGCTGCCAAGCGACTGCATCTCTTTATGGACGCGGTGCATGAAACGGTGGAAATGCATCCGCATTTTTCGCTCCGTCGGCAGACAGTCGAAAAAGGTGTCGACCAGGTAGGTTTTGCCACGTCCGACGCCCCCCCAGAAGTACAAGCCTTTGACCGGTTTGACCGGTTCCGCAGCCTGGCGCTTGAACAGCCGGCTCACCAGAGAAGGTTTTAATGGCTCTGGTGGCGGGGCCTGCATGCGATGATAAAGATCATTGAGGTGAGAAACCGCCATTGCCTGGGCAGCGTCAGGCAAAAAGCCCGGTTTTTTCAGATCTTCTTGATAGCGTTGTTCGGGAGTCATCCTCATCCTGCTCAGTCACCGATAGCTGTACGCCCGGTGACAAGTTTGCCGGACTCACAGCGTCTAATATGTCCATCTTTGGTCGTAGATAGTACCACGACACTTCATGTGCATGTATAGTAACTAGATAACCACCCAATAAGCACATATCGCTTTTGAAATAACAAAACAGGTCAACCTGTTGTACTCACAGTCACAAGGAGTTTTTCATGGCTTGGATCTACGCGATTTTGATTTTCGCAGCCGGCGCGCTGGTCGGTGCCTTTGCCGCCCGCTTGGGGAACAAAAACCTGAAACAACAGAAAGAATTGCAAAAAGAGCTCGATAAAACCAAATACCAACTGGAGCAGTATCGCCAGGAATTGGTTGATCATTTCGCCCGCAGCTCTGACCTGCTGGACAACCTGGCAAAAGATTACAGCAAATTGTACGAGCACATGGCAAAAACCTCCGCAGAGCTGATGCCAAATCTGCCGGAACAGGATAACCCCTTCTCTCAGCGTATCAGCACACTCACACCTATCGCTGATGAGCCAGAAACCGAAACACCAGAGCTGGACACCCATCAGCCCCGGGATTATGCCAACGGCGCGTCCGGCCTGTTGCGAGCTGAGCAGAAGCAGGCAGAAGCAGCCAAAGCCAGTTAAGAATTGTTACAAATTTGACATTTATTGGAACTTTGCTCCGGTTTACAAGTCACAATTAGCACTTGTTAAACCGGAGTTGAGTAATGATGAAAAAACCTTTACTTGTAATGACTGCGCTGGCGTTAAGTATTAGCGCAGTGATGTCCCCAATCACTGCTTCCGCTGCGCTTCCTTTGGCTGTTAATGATCAGCAACTTCCCAGCCTTGCCCCCATGCTGGAACAAGTGACTCCTGCTGTGGTCAGTATCGCAGTAGAAGGCAAGCATGTTGCCAAGCAAAGAGTGCCCGAAGCATTCCGCTATTTCTTCGGCCCTGACTTCCCCAGCGAGCAGGTTCAGGAGCGTCCATTCCGCGGCTTGGGATCCGGGGTCATTATTGATGCAGATAAAGGCTATGTAGTTACCAACCACCATGTCATTGACGGCGCAGATAAAATCCTGGTTCAGCTGCATGACGGCCGCGAACTCAAAGCCGAGCTGATAGGCAGTGACGGCATGTCAGACATTGCCTTGCTGCGCCTGGACAACACCAAAAACCTGAAGGCCATCAAAGTTGCCGACTCGGATCAACTGCGCGTCGGTGATTTCACCGTGGCCATTGGCAACCCGTTCGGGCTGGGTCAGACGGTCACCTCAGGGATTGTCTCGGCGCTGGGCCGCAGCGGACTGAATATCGAGAATTTCGAAAACTTTATTCAGACCGATGCCGCCATTAACAGCGGTAACTCGGGCGGTGCGTTAGTCAACCTCAATGGTGAGCTCATCGGTATCAATACCGCGATTCTCGGCCCCAACGGCGGTAACGTCGGTATTGGTTTTGCCATTCCGGCCAATATGGTGAAAAACCTGACCAGCCAGATCCTGGAATTTGGCAAAGTGAAACGTGGCGTGCTGGGCGTTCAGGGCGGTGAGCTGACATCAGAACTGGCTGAAGCCTTTGGTTACGAAACCAATCACGGTGCCTTCGTCAATCAGGTCATGCCCGGCTCCGCGGCTGAGAAAGCCGGCCTGAAAGCGGGTGACATCATAGTGTCAGTCAACGACAAAGAAATTCGCACCTTCAGCGAATTACGCGCCAAAATTGCCACGCTCGGCGCTGGCAAAGACGTCGACTTAGGCGTACTGCGTGACGGAAAAGAGAAAGAGTTCAACGTCACCTTGCAAGAAGCCGAGATGAGCAACCTCAAGGCCGATCATCTGCATGAAAGCCTGGCCGGTGCCGAATTCAGTAACACCACGGCTGACGACAACACCAAAGGGGTGAAAGTCACCAAGATAGATCCCCAGTCACTGGCGGCCCGCTACGGACTGAAAGAAGGTGACATCATTATTGGTCTCAACCGCCAGCCTATCGGTAATCTGGGGCAGCTGCGCAAAGCCCTCGATAGCAAGCCTTCCGTGCTGGCGCTGGAAATCAGACGAGGCAATAACGAGCTTTACCTCATTATCCGCTGACGCAATCTGGTCCGGGCAACTGCCCGGACTGTTTTTCCTGCGGCATTTCTGTCATCTCCTTCCCGCTTCGACTTGTTGATAACTGGATGTAAATGCTATTCTCAATCGGTTTTTAACCTTTTGCTTTAATGGTAAAGCTTGAGTCAATCAGGGGAGCATCAATGCTGGCATTTTTAGGTCGATCCGCCTTAATGGGCGTGCTGACGGCTGGAGTCTTGCTACTTGCTTTCCCCAGCCTGCGCAGCCAGATGTTTTCTCCGGATGCCGCGCTCAATGGCCAGCCCGATGTTCCGCAGCAGATTTCCTTCAGTTATGCCGTCCGCCGTGCCTCCCCTGCTGTCGTTAATATCTATAACCGTCGCTACAATGCTGAAGACCGCCTGCAATTGAGCACTCAGGGCCTTGGCTCTGGCGTTATCATGAGTGATAAAGGCTATATAGTGACCAACTATCACGTGGTTGCCGAAGCGGATCAGGTGATAGTGGCGCTGCAGGATAGCCGTATTTTTACCGCCCAGCTGATTGGTAAAGACAGGCGCACCGATATCGCGGTGTTGAAAATCCAGGCCGAGAACCTGCCTGTCATTCCACTGAACCCGGATTATCCCCCTGCGGTGGGTGACGTGGTTCTGGCCATTGGTAACCCCTATAATCTGGGACAGACCACCACCTACGGGATCATCTCTGCCACCGGGCGCTCCGGCATGAGTTTCTATGGCCGGCAGGATTTTCTTCAGACCGATGCGGCGATCAACGAAGGCAACTCAGGTGGCGCGCTGGTCAACACCCGTGGCGAGCTGGTCGGTATCAACACCGCTTCTTTTCAGCAGGCGACCGACATTGAAACCTACGGTATTTCCTTTGCCATTCCCTATCAGCTCACACAAAAGATCATGAATAAACTCATCGCAGATGGTCGGGTGATCCGTGGCTATATCGGTATTGATGGCCGTGAAATCAATCCGGTTATGGCTCGACTGTATGATGCGGAGCAGGTAAGAGGGATCATAGTGATGGGCATGGATCCTGATGGTCCGGCATCCAAAGCCGGCTTTAAGGTTCAGGATATTCTGGTCGAGATTGACGGCAAGCCGGTGACAGATATGCGTAATGTGCTGGATATAGTCACTGAGCTGCGCCCTGGCACCTATGTCGATATGACGGTGCTGCGCAACGGTAAACCTAAGAAGTTAACTGTGCTGATTGGCGATGAGCCGGACAGATAAGCAGAAAGCAGAAAGCAGAAAGCAGAAAGCAGAAAGCAGAAAAAGACTAGCGAGGCAGGATCAGCAGACAATGTCCAGACACTGAAAGCAGTGACTGGACATTCAGATTACTTTGGCAGCTTACTCGCTGAAGCGCTCAATCTTCATTCCCAGACCACGCAGCTTCTCTTCGATATGCTCGTAGCCACGGTCAATGTGATAAATACGATCAACAATCGTCTCACCTTTGGCAATGTTGCCGGCGATCACCAGGCTGGCTGAGGCGCGCAGATCGGTTGCCATCACCTGAGCGCCGCTCAAGCCGTCAGTATCACCACAAATCACAGTGTTACCTTCGATTTCAGCATGCGCACCCATACGGATGAGCTCAGGAATGTGCATGAAACGGTTCTCGAAGATCGTCTCGGTAATGATGCCGGTACCTTTGGCGACCAGATTCAGCAAAGAAAACTGTGCCTGCATATCAGTTGGGAAACCAGGGTGTGGCGCAGTGCGGATATTGACTGCGGTCAGCTCGCGACCCGTCATGTCCAGACTGATCCAATCATCACCGGTCTCAATCAGGGCACCGGATTCTTCCAGCTTCGCCAGTGCGGCTTCGAGTAGCGAAGGACGGGTGTTACGACACACCACTTTTCCGCCAGAAATAGCCGCAGCGACCAGGAAGGTACCGGTTTCAATGCGATCCGGCAGCACTTCATGATACCCACCGCCCAGACGCTCAACACCTTCGATCACAATCGTATCTGTGCCGGCACCCGAGATTTTCGCCCCCAGGGTATTGAGGAAATCGGCCGTATCGACAATTTCCGGCTCACGGGCGGCATTCTCAATCACGGTTTTGCCTTGTGCCAGCGTCGCGGCCGACATGATAGTAACAGTCGCACCAACGCTGACTTTATCCATCACAATGTGGGCGCCTTGCAGGCGGCCAGCCACTTCGGCTTTCACATAGCCTTCTTCCAGGGTGATAGTTGCCCCCAGTTGTTCCAGACCATGAATGTGCAAATCAACCGGACGGGCGCCGATAGCACAGCCACCTGGCAGCGACACCTGGCCCTTACCGAAGCGGGCAACCAGAGGTCCGAGCGCCCAAATCGAAGCGCGCATGGTTTTCACCAGGTCGTAAGGGGCGCAATATTCATTGATATTGCTGGCATCGACATAAACAGAGCCATTACGCTCCACTTTTGCGCCTAAACGGCTCAGCAGTTCCATAGTGGTGTCAATATCACGCAACTTAGGAACATTGCCGACTTCAACCGGCTCTTCGGCCAGCAATGAAGCAAACAAAATTGGCAGGGCAGCATTTTTTGCGCCCGAAATCGCGACTTCGCCGCGGAGTGGGCCATTGCCCTGAATTCGAAACTTCTGCATTGGTTATCTCTTACAAAGACATCAGCTTCTTGTCACGCGCCCACTCTTCGGGAGTGTAGGCTTTGATTGACAAGGCATGAATGGCATTACTGGCAATATGCGACATCAAAGGTGCATAGACTGCCTGTTGTTTTTTCACACGGCTCATGCCGTCAAACATTGCACCGACAGCAATCACCTGATAGTGGCTGCCTTCGCCATTCACTATGACTTCATCCAGCTCCAACGCATTTTCAAGAATTTGTTTAATTTCAGATATTTCCACAAGCTATCCTCTACTTGAGCTGTTGATCATTCCAGGCAGGCAGCCAGCACAGTGTCGACATGACTAAGACGGAGCAGGGTTAACAATTGTTGCGGCACGCCTTGCAGCACCAGATGACGTCCTGCCTGAGTGAGTTCCCGGTGCAAATGCAGCAGCATAACCATACCCGCAGAGTCTACCCGAGTCAGGTCAGACAGTTCGATCGTGACCTTAGCATCTTGTGGCATCCATTCACGTCTTTGCTGCCAAAAGGCTGGCACTGTGTCACGTTCCAGCACTCCTGACAAGCGGTAATGGCCATTTTCCTGCACCTGCCAATGGACGGCGGGATTCCCCATGGTCATTTTTCCTCAGGTTTGATTGGCTTAGCCGCCAGAGCACGTAAATCCTGCGTGACCTTGTCGACACCCTGCGTGCGCAGTTGCCCGCTCCATTCACTCTGCTTGGTTGAAATCATACTGACCCCTTCGGCCACCATGTCGTAACCTTGCCACTCATTGGTCTGCTTATTCTTACGCAGTTTGAAATCCAGACGAATCGGCGGACGTTGCGCATCCAGAATATCGACACGGATAGACACGATAGAACTGCTGGCTGGCACCGACTTAACCGGCTCCATCCGGATCGCCTGATCCGTGTACTGAGTCAGTACCTGAGCATAAGAGGCGACCAGATAATCAGTAAATGCATTCACAAAGTTATTGCGCTGCTCTTTGGTTGTCTGCTTCAACTGCGGCCCGAGCACTTTATAAGCGGCATAACGGGTGTTGATATAAGGCAGCAGTTCCTGACGGACCACAGTGCGTAAATAATCAGGGTTACGCTGAATCTGGGCCTGCTCAGACTTAAGACGGGCAAATGTCTGTTGCGACACGGCCTGCATCAGTTTATAAGGGTCGGTTTTATCTACGGTAGCGGCGCTGGCAAAGAGCGGTATACACGCTATCGTCAGGCATAAAATCTTCAAAAATTTCATTGTACTCTTCCTTATTTTTCGCCGTCGTTACCGATGCTGTACAGCACCTGGCCAATCATGTCTTCCAGCACCAGTGCCGATTTGGTGTCTTCAATGAAGTCACCGTCATCCAGCATCACAATACCTTCGTCAACAAAGCCCGGAGACAGCCCGAGGTACTGCTCGCCCAGTAAGCCTGAAGTAAGAATGGCAGCGGAACTGGTTTCTGGAAAGTAACCGTATTTTTTCTCAATCGCGAGTGTCACTACGGGGACATAAGACTCTGTATCGAGCGTGATATTGCTCACCGTGCCTATGGTCACACCACCCACTTTGACCGGTGAACGGACCTTCAGCCCGCCAATATTATCAAACCGAGCCTTCAGGTCGTAAGATTCAGAATTACCGAAGCTTTTCACATCCGCCACTTGGAACACCAGCACCAGCAGCGCCACAATCCCTGCTAAGACGAAGCTGCCGACCCAAAGTTCTAATTGTCTGTTCTGTTGCATGATTAATTCCCAAACATGAGTGCTGTCAGCACAAAATCTAAACCTAATACCGCCAATGAAGAATTCACCACTGTCCGGGTGGTTGCCCGGCTGATACCTTCGGATGTCGGTACGGCATCAAAACCATTAAAAATAGCAATCCAGGTGACGGTGACGGCAAAACACAGCGACTTTATCAGGCTGTTGCCTATGTCATAGCCCAGCTCTACCGATGACTGCATCACTGACCAGAAGCTGCCGTAATCAATGCCTTTCCAGTTCACACCCACCAGTTGGCCGCCCCAGATGCCAACCGCAATAAAGAGCATTGTCAGCAGCGGCATCGAAATAACGCCCGCCCAAAAACGTGGCGCGACCACACGGCGCAGCGGGTCAACAGCCATCATTTCCATGCTTGAAATCTGCTCAGTGGCTCTCATCAAGCCAATTTCGGCGGTCAGGGCCGAACCGGCCCGGCCGGCAAACAGCAAGGCAGTCACCACAGGTCCCAGCTCCCGCAACAGCGACAGTGCCACCATCTGGCCCAGACTGGTTTCTGCACCAAAATCCACCAGCACAATAAATCCCTGCAGGCTCAGTACCATACCGATAAATAAGCCTGACACCATAATGATGGCGACGGAGAGCACCCCAACCGAATAAAGCTGCTTTAACAACAATGGAAACATTTTGGCGGGTTGCGGCTTGCTCACCAAGGCGCCGGATAACAGCAAGGTCGCCCGCCCCATGGTACGGCAACTGGACAGCGTACTGTGTCCCATCCGCACGATAAAATCCGTTAACATAATATGGAATTACCTTTCTATTTCGCGAGAGCCCGCAAACTCGTACTGAGTTAGCGGTTACGACGAGAGCTGGCTGAAAAGATCCTGCTCCAGTGCTGGTGCAGGGTAATTGAACGGCACAGGACCGTCAGCGTTTCCATCGAGAAACTGGCGAACTTTCTCATCGGGATTCGCATTGAGCTCATCCGGGGTACCGCTGCCAATGATTTTACCACCGGACAGTAAATACACATGATCAGCAATACTCATCACTTCGGGCACATCGTGTGACACGATCACTGAGGTAATGCTCAGGGCCTCGTTCAGGCTATGGATCAGCTTGACCAGCACCCCCATGGTAATGGGATCCTGCCCGACAAAAGGTTCGTCATACATGATAAGATCGGGATCCAATGCTATCGCCCGTGCCAGCGCTGCGCGACGTGCCATACCACCGGACAGTTCACTGGGCATCAAGTTCGCCGCTCCCCGTAGCCCGACGGCTTCGAGTTTGAGCAGCACTAAAGTACGCAGCAAATCTTCAGGCAGATCGGTGTGCTCGCGCAAAGGAAACGCCACATTGTCAAACACTGTCATGTCGGTAAACAGCGCTCCGGACTGAAAAAGCATACTCATCCGCTTGCGCGCCCGGTACAAGTCGCTGCGCGATAAAGCCGGGATATTTTTATCGTCAAACCAGATCTCCCCCTGATCCGGCATAATTTGCCCGCCGATCAGACGAAGCAGGGTCGTTTTACCAATGCCGGACGGCCCCATGATGGCAGTGATCTTGCCTTTCGGGACCTCCAGTGACACATCATCGAAGATTTTGCGTTCACCCCGGGAAAACGTCAGGTTGTTAATTCGAATTAGCGCTTCGGTTGCTGTCATAACCTTCCTAAATACCCTTGCATCCGTGATTCATCCGGAATGCACGTCGATACAAGCATAATTGAATGTAATTAATTAGTTATATTGCATGTGGTTGATCATAGGTAGATTCCCTGACCAACTCAAGGTAATACCTGTCAGCTCGTTGTGATTTTTCGTTCTTTGCCGTTGCCCGGATGGCACAGACCCGGCTCAGGTTATGAACCTTGTTTTTTATAACATAAAAGTCCTGAATGAAACCAATCCCGCTGTGTATTCAGTGCCACAAACACACTCACTTTGCATCAGTGGCCCATTTCCCATATAAAGATCACAGCAGCCAAAGCAAATACTCTCGGCTTTTCCTTCCATTTTCGTCAGTGAAACGTCAAAATTACCCCCTTAAAAACCAGCTCATTGAAAAATCTATAAGGGTTAATAATGCTTGAAGCCATCTTGTTACTCGGTATCGGACTTGCGTTACTGGTATGGAGTGCGGATCGACTTGTCTTTGGAGCAGCAGCCTTAGCAAGGAATTTAGGGGTTGCCCCGCTCATTATCGGTATGACCATATTGGCGATGGGCTCTTCCGCACCGGAAATGATGGTCTCTGCCACTGCCGCGCTGGCAGGAAAAACGGACACCGCCGTTGGTAACGTGCTGGGCTCGAACATTGCAAATATTGCGTTAATCCTGGGTTTAACCGCTCTTATCAAGCCTTTATCCATCAGTTCCGGCATCATTCGCCGTGAACTCCCGCTAATGATGGTGGTCACACTGATTGCCGGTGTATTGCTGTGGGACAGTTATTTAGGCTTTTTTGAAGGCGTCTTACTGGTTGTTCTGTTTGTTATTTTTATTCTGGCGATGCTGAAAATCAGCCGCAGCGGGAATAATGGCGCTCAGGACATACTGCTGGAAGAGCAGGAATCTGAAATTCCCCAGGGCGTCAGCAATATGGCGGCGTCCGTATGGATTGTGATTGGATTGCTATTGCTGCCTTATGCGGCCAACATGCTGGTTGATTCTGCCGTGACTATTGCCAAATACTTCGGCATGAGCGATCTGGTTATCGGCCTGACGATTATTGCCGTCGGTACCAGCCTGCCGGAACTGGCCGCCTCGATTGCCAGCATCCACAAAGGCGAAGACGACATGGCTGTGGGTAACATCATAGGTTCCAATGTCTTCAATATTCTGGCTGTGATGGGACTGCCTGGCCTGCTCAACCCGTCGGTGATCAGTCCACTGGCGATGGGCCGTGACTTTTATGTGATGCTGG
This sequence comes from Photobacterium sp. SP02, assembly GCF_038519165.1. Taxonomy (NCBI): domain Bacteria; kingdom Pseudomonadati; phylum Pseudomonadota; class Gammaproteobacteria; order Vibrionales; family Vibrionaceae; genus Photobacterium; species Photobacterium sp. SP02. Next base: position 53,328 of record NZ_JASJOJ010000006.1, on the reverse strand, counting down.
GCATCTCTGTCCTGCTGGTGCTGATGGCACTGGGTAAACGCCGTCGTATCAACCGCCTGGAAGGCTTGATTCTGATTTTATGCTTTGTCGCCTATCAGAGCTATCTGCTTTATAATATGGCGGCTTAACCGAGAGCGAAACTATGCCTGATTCCTTTGACTACGGCCAGATTGGCCGGCGCGTGATTGACATTGAAGCGGCAGCCCTCAGAGGCCTGTCGCAATATATCAATGGCAGTTTCAGTGAAGCCTGTCAGCTCATCAGCCGCTGTCAGGGAAAAGTGATCGTCATGGGGATGGGCAAATCCGGCCATATCGGCTGTAAGATTGCCGCCACCCTTGCCAGCACAGGCACGCCGGCATTTTTTGTCCATCCCGGAGAAGCCAGTCACGGCGATCTGGGCATGCTGGATAAGCGTGATATCGTGCTGGCCATTTCCAATTCCGGTGAAGCCGGTGAAATCCTGACGCTATTGCCTGTGATTAAACGCCAGGGCATTGCTTTAATCAGCATGACAGGCAAGCCCGAATCCACCATGGCACGGCTGGCTCAGGTGCATTTGCAAATCACAGTCAATCAGGAAGCCTGCCCGCTCAACCTTGCCCCCACCTCCAGTACCACGGCCACTCTGGCCATGGGGGATGCGCTGGCCATTGCGCTGATGGAAGCGCGCGGTTTTACTGCTGACGATTTTGCTCTCTCCCACCCCGGCGGCGCGCTGGGTCGTAAATTGCTGCTGCGTATTGCCGATGTGATGCACAGCGGCGAGCGCCTGCCCGTGATCCATCAGGATGCCAGCATCAAAGATGCCCTGCTCGAAGTCTCCCGCCAGGGGCTGGGGATGACGGCCATCGTTGACGATAATCAAAAGCTAAGTGGCATTTTTACCGATGGTGACCTTCGCCGCTTGCTCGACAAACGCATTGATATCCATCAGACACGCATTGGGGAAGTCATGTCTGCGAACCCGGCAACCATTTCCTCTCAGGTACTGGCCGCCGAAGGACTTAAACTGATGGAAGAACGAAAAATTAACGGCCTGCTGGTTGTCGATGACCAACAGCTGGTAGGTGCTCTGAATATGCATGACCTGCTCAGAGCCGGAGTAATGTAATGACAACACAAATGCAATCCACCCTGTACGGCCCGGTCCCGCAGCACCTTTTTCAGCTGGCGAAAGACATACGCCTGCTGATCTGCGATGTTGATGGCGTGTTTTCCGATGGCCGTATTTACATGGGTAACAACGGCGAAGAGCTGAAAACCTTTCATACTCGCGACGGCTATGGCATCAAATCCCTGATGGCCGGCGGGGTCGAGGTGGCCATTATCACTGGCCGCCGCTCGCAGATTGTTGAAAACCGTATGTCGGCGCTGGGCATCCGGCACATTTATCAGGGTCAGGACAACAAACTGGCCGCTTATCAGGATATCGTCGATAAACTGGGCATTGCAGCTGAACATACGGCCTATATTGGCGATGATCTCATTGACTGGCCTGTGATGGCCGAAGTGGGACTGTCCGTTTGCGTCGCCGACGGCCACCCGCTGCTGTCACAGCGTGCCAGCCTGACCACCCGCACCAAAGGCGGCTATGGCGCGGTACGCGAAGTCTGCGATCTGATCCTTGAGGCGCGCGGCGAACTGGATCAGCATAAGGGCCTGAGTATATGACGTTAAACCGGTTACTCTGTGCGCTGCTGGTCATACTGTGTGCATGGACCGGTTACTATCTGCTGCAAAAGCACTGGCAGCAGGACACCCTGACCGCGCCGGATAACGAAAAGCCAATCTTTACCGGAACCGGGGTGAAAAATACCTCGTACAACGAGGCGGGCATTCGCAGCTACCGCATCGAATCAGACACGCTGGAGTATTTCAACCTCAGTGGTAATACCGAATTCAAGCAGCCTGTGATCTGGGTCTACAAAGAGGGTAAAGAAAGTGAATGGCGCATCAGTGCAAATCACGCCACACTAGATAAAGAACACATTCTGCAGATGTCTGGTAATGTGCGGATCTTCAATCTGTTACCTGACTCCGCCATTAATGCGATAAAAACAGATACACTGCGATTAGATTTAATCAGCAAAGATTTCGACACCCCCGATCCGGTCACTATTACCGGCAGTGCCTTTCAGAACGAAGGCATTGGGATGAAAGGGAACATGGAACGCAGTGTGGCGACCCTGATGAATAATGTGAAAGGTAGATATGAAGCTTTGCAAAATTAGCGCCCTGCTGTGCCTGGTAGTCAGCACCTCTGGCTGGGCATTAAGCAACGATACCGAGCAGCCGATATATATCAACTCGGACAGCCAGGAGCTGGACATCCAGAAAAACGTGGTGACCTTCACCGGCAACGTCTCGCTGCGTCAGGGCAGTATTGATATCCGTGCCGACAAAATCATAGTCACTCGCCAGACTCAGAATGGCGATCAGCAGACGATCGATGCCTATGGCTCACCGGCCACGTTTTATCAAAAGATGGATGACGGCAAACCGATCAACGGCTCTGCCATGCAAATGCGCTATGAAACGGCAAGCGAATTTCTCAAGATGACAGACAAAGCCGTGCTGGTTCAGGAAGGCAGCGAAATTAAGGGCAAAACCATCAGTTACAAGATTGATGAGCAGAAGCTGGTGGCGACCAGTGGTGATCAACAACGCGTGACCACCATACTGCAGCCGAACCAGATCAAACAAAAACAATAAATAAGAGAACGAATGTCAAAGTTAACCGCAACCCATCTGGCGAAAAGCTACAACGGCCGCAAAGTCGTTTCCGATGTCAGCCTGGAAGTGGAATCTGGCAAGATTGTCGGTCTGCTTGGCCCGAACGGTGCCGGCAAAACCACGTCGTTTTATATGATTGTTGGTCTGGTCGCCCGTGATGAAGGCCAGATCACCATTGACGGCCACGACATCAGCCTGCAACCCATGCATAACCGCGCCCGGATGGGAATTGGTTATCTGCCGCAGGAAGCGTCTATCTTCCGCAAGCTGAGTGTGCATGACAACCTGATGGCGGTTCTGCAAACCCGCTCAGATCTGAGCAAAGCCGAGCGCCAAGACAAGCTTGAGGAGCTGCTGGATGAGTTCCATATTCAGCATATTCGCAACAGTCAGGGCATGGCATTGTCAGGCGGTGAGCGGCGCCGAGTGGAGATCGCCCGTGCACTGGCGGCAAACCCTAAGTTTATTCTGCTGGATGAACCGTTTGCCGGGGTCGACCCCATCTCAGTGATCGACATCAAGAAGATCATCGAGCACCTCAGAGATCGCGGCCTGGGCGTGTTAATCACAGACCACAACGTACGCGAAACGCTGGACGTTTGTGAGCACGCTTATATCGTCAGCCAGGGACAGCTGATTGCTCACGGTACACCGTCTGATGTCCTCAATGACGAACACGTGAAACGCGTCTATCTGGGAGACCAGTTCCGTCTATAGTTATAGATAAAAGGACACAACCGAGGTAAGCTGCCAAGGCTGGTCGAAGGTTTTGATTCGACTGGCCTAAAGACCCCAAAACAAGCGATTCATACAATAATCACAAGGTGTCTGTACACGCATGAAAACTTCGCTCCAGCTCAAGCTTGGCCAACAATTGGCAATGACGCCGCAACTGCAACAGGCCATTCGTCTGCTGCAACTTTCTACCCTGGATCTGCAACAGGAAATCCAGGAGGCCTTAGATGCCAACCCCCTGCTGGAGCTTGACGAAAGCCACCCGGATGGCGACACCCCGTCGTCTGATGCTGATGACATCCACGCCGACGGCAAAAACGATGCCGCAGAGCAATACGAGGACATCAGCAGCGATTCCTTTGATACTTCCGATGTTATCGAACAGCGCGAAATGCCGGCCGAACTGCCCGTTGATACCACCTGGGACGATGTCTACAGCGCCGGTACCGGCAGTGCCGGGATTGCGCCGGATGACGACATGCCAGTCTATCAGGGTGAGACCACAGAAACCCTGCAGGATTACCTGATGTGGCAGCTGGAACTGGCGCCGTTCAGCGACACCGACCGTGCCATTGCTTTTGCCATCATTGATGCCGTGGATGAGAAAGGCTATCTCACCTGCACCTGCGACGATATTCTGGAAAGCATGGGCGATGAAAATGTCGAGCTTGATGAAGTCGAAGCCGTCCTCAAGCGCGTCCAGCAATTTGATCCGCTGGGCGTGGCGTCACGGGATCTGCGCGAGTGCCTGCTGCTGCAGCTGGCCACCTATCCGGAAGATACGCCCTGGCTTAACGAAGCGAAAATGGTGCTGATTGAGCACCTGGATTTGCTGGGCAACCGCGACTATCGTCAGCTGATGCGCGACACTAAGCTCAAAGAAGATGAGCTGAAAAATGTCATGGCGCTGATCCACACGCTGGAGCCCCGCCCGGGCAACCGCGTGGTGGCCTCGGAAACCGAGTACGTCATTCCTGACGTTTCTGTGTTCAAGGATAAAGGCAAATGGGTGGTGACGATCAACCCGGACAGTGTGCCGCGCCTTCGCGTCAACCAACAATACGCCGCGATGAGCAAACAAACGCGCAACAGTGCCGACAGCCAGTTTATCCGTAGCCACCTTCAGGATGCCAAATGGCTGATCAAGAGCCTGGAGAGCCGCAACGATACCCTGCTGAAAGTGGCACGCTGCATTGTTGAACATCAGCAAGATTTTTTTGAATACGGTGAGGAAGCCATGAAACCTATGGTCCTCAACGATATTGCCCTGGCCGTTGAAATGCACGAATCAACGATCTCCCGGGTGACCACCCAGAAATTTATGCATACCCCACGCGGTATTTTTGAGTTGAAGTACTTCTTCTCAAGCCATGTCAGTACGGATAACGGCGGAGAATGCTCCTCCACGGCTATTCGCGCGCTGGTGAAGAAATTGGTTGCGGCTGAAAATCAGGCCAAACCCTTGAGTGATAGCAAAATTGCGACATTACTGGCGGATCAAGGCATCATGGTGGCTAGACGTACCATAGCCAAATACCGTGAATCGCTGGGTATCCCGCCGTCAAGCCAAAGAAAGCGCCTGCTCTGATTGCCGGCGATTAAGGAGGAAGATGTCTATGCAAATTAATCTCACTGGTCACCACATTGAAATTACCCCTGCCCTGCGTGAGTATGTGACAACAAAGTTCGATAAGCTGGAACGCTTTTTCGACAAAATTAATAACGTCCATGTTGTACTGAATGTAGAAAAAATGCAGCAGATTGCCGAGGCGACACTGCACATTAACGCGGGAGAAATCCACGCGAAAGCAGATTCTGAAAATATGTATGCGGCAATTGATCAATTAACTGATAAACTGGTCCGTCAACTGAACAAACATAAAGACAAACTCAATAGTCATTAACATGCAACTGAGTCGAGTATTAAGCCTGGACTGCACCAAGAGTGCAGTCCACTGCTCCAGTAAAAAACGTGCGCTGGAAATCATCAGCGAAATTGCTGGCCAACATTTAAACCAGAACCCTCAACCACTGTTCGAGTGTATGCTCAACCGTGAAAAAATGGGGAGTACAGGTATTGGTAATGGTATTGCCATTCCCCATGGTCGTGTCACCGACAGCGAACAAGCGATTGCGGTGCTGATCCAGTGTCAGCAGCCTATCCAGTTCGATGCGATTGACAATCAACCCGTCGATCTGCTTTTTGCGCTTCTGGTGCCGGATGCCCAGTGCAAAGAACACCTGAAGACGCTCTCCAGCATGGCAGAAAAGCTCAGCGATAAAGCGGTTCTCAAGCAGCTCAGGGCTGCGAAAAGTGATGAAGAGCTTTACCAGATCATGACCTCAGAGCCGTCATAACAGCCATCAGGAAGGGTTTGTCATGAAATTGATGATAGTCAGCGGCCGCTCAGGCTCAGGTAAATCAGTGGCGCTCAGGGTACTGGAAGATCTCGGCTATTACTGTGTAGATAATCTGCCGGTACATCTGCTTTCTGATCTTATCCAAACCCTGGATCCTCATACCCAGAAAGTGGCGGTCAGCGTTGATGTCCGTAACATGCCGGCCGATCATGATATTACCAGTTCAGTACTGGAAGCTGTCCGCCAGCAGGCTGATGTCAACCTGCTGTTTCTCGATGCCGACGACAACACCCTGGTCAAGCGCTACAGCGAAACACGGCGATTGCATCCGCTCTCACGGCAGAACATGAGCCTGGAAGAAGCAATTCAGGCCGAAAGCGCCTGGCTGGCAAACCTCAAAGAAGCCGCCGATCTGGTGCTGGACACCACTCAACTGTCCATCCATGATCTCAGTGAAACCGTGCGGGCCCGAGTACTGGGACGCCAGGCCCGCGAGCTGGTGATGGTGTTCGAGTCCTTTGGTTTCAAACATGGCTTACCGACTGATGCCGATTACGTGTTTGATGTCCGCTTCTTGCCCAATCCTCACTGGGTGCCTGAACTCAAGCCGCAAACCGGCCTCGACACTGAGGTGCAGGACTATCTGGCGAGTCACCATGAAGTCAGTCAGCTGATTTACCAGATCCGGCACTTTCTGGAAAGCTGGCTGCCTCTGCTTGAGAAAAACAACCGCAGTTACGTCACTGTTGCCATCGGCTGTACCGGCGGTCAGCACCGCTCTGTGTACGTGGCCCAGCAACTGGCGGATTATTTCCGCCTGCGGGGACAACAGGTTCAGGTTCGTCATCGTACCCTGGAAAAGCAAGGTCATCTGAAGCATTGAGCATGAATACTGTCAGCCGGGAACTCTTCATTAAAAACCGCCTTGGCCTGCATGCCAGGGCGGCCATTAAACTGGTCGAACTGGCCCAGAGTTTTGATGCCATTATCACAGTCACTAACCAAGACAAGTCCGCGACTGCCGACAGTGTGATGGGGTTATTGATGCTGGAGTCGGCACAAGGCCAGAAGATCATCGTCAGCGCCGAAGGGGGCGATGCCAGCGTCGCACTGGAAGCGGTCGCCTCGCTGATCGAAAACGGTTTTGATGAAGATAACTGATACCCGGCCCGGGCGCTCAATCGCCCGCCTCCTGAAAGGTTCTGAGCCTATCTTGCCTGTATCCGTCCCGAACAACGACAAAACACCCGGCAACCGACGATAAATCACCGTTTTCGAAGCTCATCCTCCCTTTCTTACAGCCAGGTGAAATCTTAGCAAGATCTCAGATCCAGTGAGACAAAGCCTGCGCTATTACGTTAATATTCAGCTTATTGCGCCATTTCCCGGCTGCCACTGTCGCAACAGAGCTGGGTGTATTCACGAAGCAAGGTAGTTCTCTCTATGGCGGACGTTTTCGAGCAAGATCAAACCCACCAGACACTGCAGCAGGTTAACCAGGCCCTGGATCGAGGGATGTTCGTTCACGTCCGGCGAATGTTGCAGGATATGGAGCCTGAGGATATCGCCCACCTGCTTGAAGCCTGTCCGCCGAAAGAGCGCCAGGTCCTGTGGCAACTGACCGATCCTGAAGAGCAGGGTGAGATCCTCGACGAACTGTCTGAAGATGTAAAAGACGGTATCGTGGCCATGATGGCGCCGGAAAAACTGGCGGCCGTCACCGAAGGCATGGAAAGTGATGACGTGGCTTACGTGCTGCGCAGCCTGCCTGACAACCGTTTCCGTGAAGTACTGGCGCAAATGGATGCCGCGGATCGCCATCGCGTCGAGCTGGCGATGGCCTATCCGGAGGAAAGCGCCGGCGGTATCATGAGTACCGACTTCGTGACCATCCGCGGCGATGTCACCGCCGATGTGGTCCTGCGCTATCTGCGCATGCGCGGCGAGCTTCCAGAAGCCACAGATACCCTCTATGTGGTTGACGAGCACAATGTGCTGATTGGCCACCTTTCACTGGCCACGCTGATCACCACTCAGCCTGACGTACAAATTCATGAGGTGATGGACGATCCGGATGAAGCCATCAATGTCGAGATGGACGACAGTGAAGTGGCCAATCTGTTTGAGCGCCGTAACTGGCTCTCGGCCCCTGTGGTCGATGCCAGCAACCAGCTGGTCGGCCGGATCACCATTGATGATGTGGTCGATATCATCCGGGAAGATGCCGAACACTCCATGATGAGTATGGCCGGTATGGACGACGATGAAGATACCTTCGCGCCTGTCATGAAATCGGCCCGCCGGCGCAGCATCTGGCTGGGCGTGAATGTCCTGGCCGCGCTGGCCGCCGCCTCTGTCTCCAACATGTTTGAAGACACGCTCGATAAAATGGCCGCCATCGCCGTTCTGATGACGATAGTGCCCTCGATGGGCGGGGTTGCCGGCAACCAGACTGTCGCCCTGGTGATCCGCGGTCTGGCCGTCGGCCATATCGGCGATTCGAACACCCGCTGGCTGCTCAGTAAAGAAGCCCGGGTAGGTTTGATCAACGGTCTCTTGTGGGCCGGGATCATTGGCGGCGTGGTGGTTCTGTGGAAAGGCAACCTGATGCTCGGCGCCATTATCGCCGGTGCTATGCTGACCAACCTGCTGATCGCCGGTATCGCGGGGGTCGGAGTGCCTATAATTCTGAAGAAACTCAATGTCGACCCGGCGCTCGCGGGCGGCATGGCGTTAACGACCATTACCGATATTATCGGCCTGTCGGTGTTTCTCGGCTTGGCGACTGTGTTTCTCACCTGATAATGCACAAACAAAAAAGGTCTGGCATCGGGCCTGACCTTTTTTTATCTCTCACACTCTGTGAGTGTAATTACTCACCGGCAATTTTCATCGATTCCAACAGCATAGAGCCGGTCTGAATCTGGCTGCGGGTTTCAGTGTCTGTCCCGATAGCCACAATATTTGCCATCATGTCTTTCAGATTTCCGGCAATGGTTACTTCACTGACCGGGTATTGGATCACGCCATTTTCAACCCAGAAACCGGCAGCACCGCGGGAGTAATCACCGGTCACGATATTCACGCCCTGCCCCATCAGCTCTGTCACCAGGAACCCGGTATCCAGTTTGCGCAGCATGGCATTGAAATCCTCACCGGTACTGGATACCTGCCAGTTGTGGATACCACCGGCATGGCCGGTCGGCTGACGCCCCAGCTTGCGGGCGGCATAACTGGTCATCAGATAGGTTTTCAGTACCCCATCCTGAATGATTTCCCTGTCATGGGTGGCCAGACCTTCGCTGTCAAATGGTGTACTGGCCAGGCCACGCAGCAGGTGCGGGCGCTCGCTGATGTTGAGCCAGGACGGGAAGATCTGCTCATCGAGCATATCCAGCAGGAATGTTGACTTGCGGTATAAATTCGACCCGCTGATCCCCATCACCAGGTGACCGAACAAGCCGGTCGCAACATCGGAGGCAAACATCACAGGGGCCTGACGGGTTGATAGCTTCTGCGGATCAATCCGGCTGACAGTACGTTCTGCCGCCAGCTGGCCGACTTTCTCCGGTGTCCACAAATCGCTGGTACGCCGGGCCAGGGTATAGCTGTAGTCGCGCTCCATGTCGCCATTCTTACCCTCGGCAATCACGCAACAGCTGATACTGTGGCGACTGCTCGGATAGCTGGCCAGCATACCGTGCGTATTACCATACACCCGGATACCGTAGTGACTGTCGTAGCTGGCACCGTCACTCTGCTTGATGCGGCTGTCAGCATCCAGCGCAGCCTGCTCGGCGGCAATCGCGATAGAAGCGGCATGATCCGGCTCAGGTTCATCCGGGTAGAAAAGATCCAAGTCCGGGATGTTTTTGGCCATCAGCTCAGCCGGTCCCGGACCACCGAAGGGATCTTCCGAGGTATGACGCGCGATTTCCAGCGCCGCTGCCACGGTTTGTGCAATCGCCGCTTCACTCAAGTCTGAGGTTGACGCGCTGCCCTTGCGCTGGCCGCGGTAGACAGTAATCCCCATCGCGCCATCGCTGTTAAATTCGACATTCTCAACCTCACACAAGTGAGTAGAGACACTGATCCCTGTGGATTTATTAATCGCCACTTCAGCTGCATCAGCCTGCTGACCAGCAAGCTCAAGTGCACGGGCGACTGCCTGTTCCAGCTCGCTACGCTGCTGGGCGACTTGTTGTTTCACATCCATAGTCATACTTTATTTACACGGTTTCCCTAAGGATAACACTCAAGGCAATTAAAATGCGCCCAAATTCAACTTGAAGCTGATAAAATAGAGACATTGAAGTCTGTCATGAGCCTGATATGAGCCGTAAAAATAAAAAAGCCCCATGGGAAGAGGAAGAAGAAATCATCTGGGTGAGTAAATCCGAGATGAAACGTGACATGGAAGCCCTGCAAAAGCTGGGCGAAGAGCTGGTCAAGCTCAAGCCCGGTGCATTAGCGAAAATCCCGCTGAGCGACGAGCTTCGCATGGCAATCAAAGACGCCCAGCGATTTAAGCAGGAAGCCTATCGCCGCCAGCTGCAGTTTATCGGTAAGCAGATGCGCAACATTGAGCTCGAACCGATTCAGGCGGCGCTGGACAAGCTGAATAACAAACATGCCCAGGTCACGGCTCAGCTGCACAAGCTGGAGTCCTTGCGTGACCGCATGATTGATGACGGCGATAGCGTGATCAATGAAGTGATGGAAGCCCATCCGGATGCTGACCGCCAGCAACTGCGTCAGCTGGTGCGCATGGCCGTTAAAGAAAAAGCCGCCAACAAGCCGGCCAAAGCCTACCGCGAAATCTTTCAGGTACTGAAAGCGCTCTATATCAAAGACTGATCAGCGCTCAATAATCAAAAATGCCAGCAAACGCTGGCATTTTTATTGGCGTCAGTCAGCACAGATGCGCTTACTGAGTGCCGCCGACTGTCATCGACGCCAGCTTCAGGGTTGGCTGCCCGACACCGACAGGTATGCTTTGTCCAGCTTTGCCGCAGACGCCCACCCCACGGTCAAGTTCCAGATCGTTACCGACCATAGAGACTTTCTGCATCGCTTCAATGCCGCTGCCGATTAAGGTCGCACCTTTAATCGGACGGGTAATTTTACCCTTCTCAATCAGATAAGCTTCCGACGCGGAGAACACAAATTTACCGGACGTGATGTCGACCTGACCGCCGCCAAAATTCGGCGCGTAGATCCCGCTCTCAACACTGGCGATGATCTCTTCCGGCGTATGTTCGCCCGGCAGCATGTAGGTATTGGTCATGCGGGGCATCGGCAGGTGCGCATAAGACTCACGACGACCATTACCGGTTGGCGCTACTCCCATCAGGCGGGCATTAAGCTTATCTTGCATATAGCCTTTGAGCTTGCCGCCTTCCACCAGCACATTGTACTGGCCCTGAGTGCCTTCATCATCAATGCTCAGCGAGCCGCGCCGATCTGCCAGCGTGCCGTCATCCACTATGGTACACAGGCTTGAGGTCACCTGCTGCCCCATCTGGCCCGAGAACATGGACGAGCCCTTGCGGTTGAAATCGCCTTCCAGGCCATGGCCGACGGCTTCATGCAGCAAGACGCCCGGCCAGCCTGCCCCGAGCACTACCGGCATAGTACCGGCAGGGGCCGGATCGGCATCTATGTTGACCAGTGCCTGGCGCAGCGCTTCATCAGCATATTGCAAGGCGACTGACTTGCCGTCGTTTTCAGTCATAAAGTACTGATAACCGAACCGGCCACCGCCGCCCGCACTGCCGCTTTCGCGTTTGCCTTTCTTCTCGATCAGCACGCTGACAGAAAAACGCACCAAGGGACGAATATCAGCCGCATAAGTGCCGTCTATCGCGGCGACCAGCACCTGCTCATAGACACCGTTAATACTGACCGAAACTTCTTTCACCAAGGGCTCTTTGGCACGGATATAGGCATCCACTTCCTGCAGCAGGGCAATTTTTTCCTGACGCTCCAGGCTCTCCAGCGGATTGATCCCGGCATAGACAGGTTTTACCGGCGATGAGGCAAAGGCCTGTACCTTGCCAGAGCCGCCACTGCGGGTAATACCGCGCGCCGCTTTGGCGCTCTGAGTCAGTGCCAGCTTACTGATTTGATCTGAGTAGGCAAAACCGGTTTTTTCACCGGATACCGCACGAACGCCCACACCACGGTCGATATTAAAGGAACCGTCTTTGATGATACTGTCTTCCAGCACCAGTGATTCGTGCCAGCTGGACTGAAAATAAATATCGCCATAATCTACGTCCCGGGCGGCCATCAGCCCCAGAATCTGGCTGAGATCGTCACGCTCAAGCCCGGATTGGGCCAGCATGGTCTGTTCTACGGTTTCCAGCATCATTGCCTTACTCTTCTGTGTTGCACTGCTGCACCTGAAAACGGCTATGTTGCAGCAATGGCATATTCATTCGTATCTGTGCGCTCAGACCCAGATCGATATCTGCGGTGATCACACCTGTACCCTGCTCCTGGCAGGCGACGACTTGTCCCCACGGATCAATAATCATCGAGTGACCCCAGGTTTCCCGCCCCTGGTTATGCTCACCCCACTGCGCGGCAGCGACAATCCAGCACTGGGTTTCAATGGCGCGTGCGCGCAGCAGTATGTCCCAGTGCGCTTTGCCGGTGACTTTGGTAAACGCTGCCGGCACCACTATGATATCGGCCCCCTGTGTCCGCAATGCGCTGTACAGCTGTGGGAAGCGGACATCATAACAGATCGACAGTCCAATGTTGCCGAAAGGTGTTTCCACCACCTTAACCGCCTCTCCCGGCCGGAAGGTGTCCGACTCGCGATAGCTGTGGTGACGGTCGGCGACCTCCACATCGAACATGTGCAATTTATCGTAATGGGCCTGCAGCTGGCCCTGATCGTCGAACAGCAAGGCGGTGGTCGACATGCTGCCGTCTTCACGCCGGATAGGCATAGATCCTATCAGTAACCAGATGCCCAGCTGGCGGGACAGTGCGGCGAGCTGGCGTTGCAGTACACCTTCACCCAGGGGTTCGGCATGCTGTTCGTAGTCAGCCCGGGTACCGAAAATCAGGCAGTTTTCGGGCGTGACGATCAGTTTCGCTCCCTGCAGTTGCAGCCCCTTCAACTTCTTTTTCAGCTGTTGCAGATTCAGTTCAGGATCAGGACCGGAATTCATCTGTACTACACCCACTCTAGCCATCACGCACTCCATTACAAATTGATTTTCTTGTTATTATTACCTCAGCTTCACCACTCAGGCAAAGCCGGAAACACCTTGTTTATTATTGCTCAACCTGCTGCTTCAGGGCGGCAGGCACCTTAAACTCACCGGTAAAGCGCGATTGCTCTGTGACTGTGGGTGACTCTATCGGGCCGCTGACGACATAGTTAATCTGGGTAAAGACATCCACCACAGGCGACAGGGCGGTCGAAATCGCAAACACCACTATGGCCGTCTGCGGTGCGACGGCAAACGCTGTCAGCACCGGGATACCGGATGTCAGATCAGGAATAAATTTCACTCTGGCATTCACTGTCTCATTAACCAGATTAGCACTTCCCTGAATGTACATATCGCCCGCCAGTGCTTTCATTTCCACATCGTCCGTTTCAAAGCGGCCATTTTCGATCCGTCCGGACCCTTTGATGTAGTCAAACGCCAGCCCGTCATCAAACACCCCGGTAAAGTCGAGCTGCATCTTGCGCATGATAGAATCGAGGCTGAATAGCCCCAGAATCCGGCCTGCACCGCCCACATCACGGATCACCCCTTTACCGGTTTCGGTCTTGAGCTCACCGGTCAGGGTTTCACGGTGCATCGACCATGGCGCCCCCTGCCACTGAATTGAGGCGTAGCTGGTAAAGCGGGCATCCTGGATCCCGCCTGAGATGCCCAGCCGCCCCATAAGCTCCGAGCTGTCTTCACCGGCGATATCAAAGGCGACCTGAGTTTCATTCTGGTACTGATTCATGGTCCAGTGACCATCCAGGCTCAGTGACGTGGTGCCGGAATCCAGCTGCAGCTCTTCCAGAATCAGCGTCTGGGCATCGCGTCGCAATCGGCCGCTTAATGCGCCCAGCCGGTATCCCTGCAGCCACAAGTCTTTGACCTTGACGTTCATCTGCGGCAGGTAAGCCATCATATTACGGTCAAAATCCGTGACCGGCGGAATGGCTCGCTGCGGCACGTATCTATGCTCAGCCGACAGGGTTTCCAGCGGCTTTTTATCTTCCGGTAAATTGAGGTGAAGCTGCTCTAGGTTCACCGTCAGGGGTTTATAGTCGGGCCAGAAAAGCTCGCCGCTGACTTCGCGGCTGCCGAGCACCGCATGCCACTGCGATGGCTGCTTGCGTACCGCCAAGTCCAGATTGTGCCAGTTGAGCCCTGCCAGCTTAAGCTGCTGGATGCTGGCATTGATCCTTGTGGGTAATGGCAGTTCAATACCGGTTTGGGCTGCCGGTCTGCTCTGCTGCTTGTCAATGATCTCTTGTGCTAGGCTGTCCCATGCATCGGCATCAATGCTGTTGGCCTGAATACGAATCCCGTGCCCTTTTGCCGGCAGTTTGCGTCGTTCGGCCAGGCCGACTGTCAGTTCGCTGCGTACAATCCGCGGTTGTGACTGCAAGGCGATCTCAGCCCGGTACTGGGCATCTGGCACGGTAAGGCTGGCTTCCAGCCGGGAAGTGTTGCCGGAAGCCGTCAGCACCGCACTGGTGGGACTTTGTGGTGTAAAGGCCAGCGGATAAGGCAGCTCACTGCGGACAGCGGCTAACGGCGCCTGAAGAAAGACCTGATATTTCAGTCCGGTATCATGCAGCAGTACCCCGACATTACCGTGCCACCTGGCACTGCCGTGCAGTCTGGCCAGCAGCGGATCCTGCAAGCGATGCTGCAGCGAGGCAAGCTGCCAGAACCCGGCCAGATCCACATTGACCTGGTAACCGGCTTCGGCGTTCTCGCCGTCAAAGCTGACGGTCAGGGGCTGGCCGAGCCAATAGCCGGTTACGCCGTCCGCCGTTATCTGGTCATTATCAAAATGAATGGTGCCTTTAACCTGAGTAAGAGGCAGCGACAGGCTTTCGATGGTCACCCGGTTACTGTCAAGACTGGCCTCTCCCTGCGCTTTCACCTCGCCGCCACTAAAGGGAATATCCAACTGCAGCTTGGCGGCCACAGGTCCGTCAACATTCACCGCCGACAGCGCCGCCCCGACCGAGTCCACCAGTGGCGTTGCCATCATATAATCGCGAACCTGCTCGCCTTCTGCGCTGACATCAATGGCCAGTTTCAGGTGGCCATCCGGGTGCAGCCAGGCATCGCCGACGACCCGATCAGCCACAGCGTCTTTGGTCTTGGCATGGCTGGCATTGATCAGCATGCGATCATTGCGGAAATTCAGCTTCAAATCGATGTCGGTCAGCTCAGGCCAGGCGGTATCGAAACTGAAACGCCCATTCTTAAGCGGCACGCTGATTTCAAAATTACCGTCTTGGCTGGCATAAGGAAATGCAGGCAGATCGCCAAACCACAGTAGCTGAGCATGCTCAGACTGCCCGCCACGAATGGCGGCGGAAAGATAATCCGTCAGTTCCTGCCCCAGCGCCGGGCGGGGCAAATAGCGCCAGGCCGCGCCGGCATCTTTGACTTTGGTTTCGCCGTAAAAAGACAGCCAGGAAGGGGCCGCTTTCGGGAAATCAAGCCGGAACTGCCCGTTCGCACTCAGATGCGGTGTGGTTAGCGACAGCTCATCGCTCCACACACGCCATCCCTGCCCATCCCTTTGCCAGTAAGCCCGGACATCGGCCTGCTCAATCGCCATCGGTGCCTGGAAGACTTTGTCATAGTCCAGGGTTTGCTTGCCGACATTGAGCGCGATCTCGCCCTGCTGCCCGTCACCGGCAATATTGGCATGCAAAGATGCAAAGGCTGGCAGATACATCCACTGCCTGTTCGAGACCCCATCCAGTTCAAAAGAAAAACGGGGGGGCGCCAGTCCCTGTCCGGCCAGACGGAGATCGCGTACCAAACCGGCAGGCTGCAGTGACTCAATGGCTTGTCGGCCTGTGTTGTCTTCCGGCAGCAAACTGGCTAACGGCGCCAGTCTGGCCAGATCAAGACTGCTGACAGCCAGCTGCCAATGGCCCTGGGACACAGTGTCTTGTGGTGATAACGGCTCAGCCGCCGCCTGAGCATTTTGCTGCGGCGCCAGCCAGTTAGCGGAGAAATCAAGACGCGGCCAGGCTTTCTGATCTGTTGCCAGTACCAGTTTATGGCTGTCCAGTCGCCATCCGCTGCCGGCGTCTCGCTGCTCAGGGTTCAGAGTCAGCATGCCACGCAGCAATGCCAGCTCGTGTTTGCGCCCGTTTTCCTGCCAGCGCACATAGGAGTCCAGAAAACGGACTTTACTGTTACTGAGCTGACCATTGTCGAGAGTCAGCCAAGCTTCCGCATTCAGCTGGCTGTCGGTGATTTTTTCCCCGCCCAGCACAGACTGATTGAGCCAGGGGGTCATTGACAGGTTTTTCGCCCGCGCATAAATGGTGCCGGATAAATGCGGCAACCCGTGATTGGCAGACAAATTGGCCATCACATTGAGCTGATTGAGATTTGTGCCGGGAATACTGACAATACCTTCCGCCAGGTGCATGTCGCCCTGACGATCCCACTTCAGCTCTTTCACCGCCACCGGCTGGCGATGACCCGCAGGTGAGCTCACCACAAGGGTGGCATCATGAAGGGAGAATGTCCCCAACTGAACAAACAGCAGTTGTTCCAGCCGGTTGACATCTAAGGGTTTATCCGTCTCAGCAGGACGGTCGCTGGCCGGAAGCTGGGTGAGATCCAGCGTGAGTCCGGTCAGTTTGATATCACGAAAAACCGGCTTGAGGTTCAGCACAGAACGCCACAGATCGACGTCAAAGTCGACCTCGCCGACCTGCACCATATCCTTACTGCTCTGGCCGATACTGACACCGTGCAGCGCCATGACCGGGCCAAGATTATGCCAGCGGCCCTCAACCAGCTCGACACTGATCTGCATATTGGCTTGCGCCGAGAGCCACTGCGTAATCGAAGCGCGGTAATCGTTCAATTGCGGCAGCAGCAAGCGCAACGAGGTGATTAACACTGCGCCGATGACCAGCAGAGTGAGCAACGTCCATTTCAGAACGCGGGTCAGATTTATCAGCACAGATAACACGCCATTGCCTCAGGGTTTACATCATTACGACGTCAAACTGTTCTTGGTTATACAAAGGTTCAATTTTGACCTCAACCTGCTTACCGATGAAGACTTCCAGTTCTGCCAGCGCGTGGTATTCCTCGCCGGCCAGTGTCTCGGCCACCGCAGGGGAAACATAAGCGACAAAACGATCGGCATCATAAGCCCGGTTAACCCGGGTGATCTCACGCAGAATTTCATAGCAGACGCTGTCGACCGTTTTCACCGTCCCGCGCCCTTCACAGGTTGGACAAGTCCCGCACAGCACATGTTCAATGCTTTCACGGGTCCGCTTACGGGTCATTTCCACCAGCCCAAGCTGGGTAAAACCGTTGATATTGGTTTTCACTCTGTCATACGACAGCGCCTGTTCCAGTGCCGTCAGCACCCGGCGCCTGTGCTCTTCAGAGGCCATATCGATAAAATCAATAATGATAATCCCGCCAAGGTTGCGCAGGCGTAACTGGCGGGCAATTGCTTTGGTGGCTTCAATATTGGTATTGAAGATGGTCTCTTCCAGATTACGACGGCCGACAAACGCGCCGGTATTGATATCGACCGTTGTCATGGCTTCGGTCTGATCGATAATCAGATAACCGCCGGATTTCAGCTCCACTTTGCGATCCAGCGAACGCTGAATTTCATTTTCCGTATCGTACAGATCGAAAATCGGCTGATCGCCTGTGTAGCGAACCAGCTTGTTGCTCAGTTCTGGCACGAACTCGTCGGTAAATTCTTTTAAATTCTCGAAAGCCAGGCGGGAATCGACGTAAATAGAATCCAGTTCTGTGCCGACAAAATCGCGCAGAATACGCTGTGCCAGTCCAAGCTCACCGTACAGCATCGACTTACTTTTGTATTTTCCACGACGTTCCAGCACTTTTCGCCACAGATGCTTAAGAAATGCTGCATCCTGCGCCACTTCGACCGATGACGCCCCTTCCGCAGCGGTGCGGATAATAAAGCCGCCCAGCTCATCACAGTGTTTGGTCACCAGATTTTTCAGGCGCTCACGCTCGCGCTCACTTTCAATCCGCTGCGATACGCCGACATGGCTGGCACCTGGCATGAAAACCAGGTAACGGGATGGCAGGGTGACATCCGTCGTCAGGCGGGCGCCTTTGGTTCCCAGCGGATCTTTCACCACCTGCACCACCAGATCCTGCCCCTGGCGCACCAGTTCAGAAATATCCCTTACCTGAAACTGCTGTTTCTCATTTTCAGCCACGCATTCGGTATGGGGAACAATATCGGAGGCATGAAGAAAGGCCGCTTTATCCAGCCCGATATCAACAAAGGCTGCCTGCATGCCAGGCAGTACACGGCTCACTTTCCCTTTATAAATATTGCCAACAATGCCACGCTTGGATTCACGCTCAATATGGATTTCCTGGAGGTTGCCCCCTTCAATCATCGCCACACGGGTTTCACTGGGTGTCACATTGATAAGCAGCTCGGTACTCATGGATGCCTCTGTTAATTTAATTGGCTATAAATTCTCGGATCAGCGCATCGGTTTCCAGCAGCGGCAAGCCGACAACTGCATGGTAACTTCCTTCGATACGGGCAATGAATTTCCCGCCAATCCCCTGAATGGCATAACTGCCGGCTTTGTCTTTGGGTTCACCGCTTTGCCAGTAGTCCTGAATGTCCTGGCTGGTCAGAGACCGGAACCAGACATCCGTCACAACCAGCTCTGTACGCTGACGCGCTTGCGTAGCGACAGTGACAGCCGTCATCACCTGATGGCTTCGTCCGGATAATAACATGAGCATCTCACAGCTGTGCGCGAAATCCCTCGGCTTTTCAAGAATCTGCCCGTCTACTACCACTATAGTGTCTGAACCGAGTACCGGCGTCTGGCCGTCAGTTACCCTCACCCCGGCCATGGCTTTGTCCAGCGACAGCCGCTGAACATAGGCTTCCGGGGTTTCTCCAGCCTGATGCTGTTCTTCGACGTCGAGCGACAGGATATCGAAAGTGTAACCGAGTTGAGAGAGCAGTTCTTTGCGACGGGGTGAACCGGATGCCAGATACAGTGTTGTCATCTTGATCTTACCTAGAAAGACGATAGCACCGGGGCTTGTCATGCGAGCCGTATCACACAGTGCTATCCGAAGGGGACTGACGTCCCCTATCGTATTGAGAACTTACGGCGAATGCGCCGCAAAAACAGGAACAACCACGGCCAGAGGAGGAAGTTGAGTAACACGGCCCACAACCGGGTGGGATCAAATTCAATTTCGACCACCAGGTATTCTGCCCAGAACTCCACCAGCTTGCCGGCCAGCGACAGCAAAGCGACTATCATGGCCTGCTGCCATAAGGATAAATTGCGCATCACCTGAAAGTTCAGGGCCACTATGTAGCACAGCACTGACATGGTCAGGCCGCGAATGCCCAGAGTGGAACCCAGCAGCAGATCCCAGATCAGTCCCAGTATCAATGCCGTGCCGACATTGACCCGGTGTGGCAACGCCAGCACCCAGTAAAACGCCACTAACATGACCCAGGACGGGCGGAAGGCTTCCAGCTGTCCGGGCCAGGGAGCGGCCTGCAAAATCAGCGCAACCACAAACGACAACCAGATCAGCACAATGCCATTGGCTCGACTATCAACCATTGACCGGATCTCCTGTGGTGACGGTATGCCTTTCTCTGTCTGTCGGCCAGACCAGCAGTAAATAGCGCAAGCGGTCAAACTGCACCGTTGGCAAGGCTTTGATTTGCGCAAACGGGCGCTTATTATCGAACGAAAACTCTGTCACCCTGCCGACCGGGTATCCTTCCGGATAGCGGCCACCCAGACCTGAGGTCACCAGTAAGTCGCCCACTTTGATATCGGTACTGCTGGGTACGTGTTCGAGCTGGATCTGATCCTGCTCGCCACTGCCTGAGGCAATTACCCGGATATCGTTGCGCACCACCTGCACCGGAATCGCATGGGTGGGATCAATCAGCAGCAGGACACGGCTGTTATGGGCACCGACATAGGAAATCTGGCCCACGATACCTTTGTCATTGATCACCGGCTGGCCTTCATACACGCCATCGACACGGCCTTTATCTATCATGACCTGATGGCTGTAAGGGTCGGAGTCGACAGCCATCACCTCTGCCACCATTTTACGTTCGTCACGCACAAACGGTGATCCCAGCAGCTCACGAAGACGCTGGTTTTCCTGCTGCAATTGGTCAAGCAACAGCACGTCGCTTTGCAGTACCAGAAGGTCGCGCTTAAGCGCTTTGTTTTCTGCCAGTAATCGCTGATGAGAACTCAGCTGACTGAAAAGGCCATCCAGAATTTCGCGCGGAAGGTTCGCCGCGTATTGCAAAGGGGCAACCGCAGAGTTAAGGACATACCGGACCTGGGCGAAAGCATCAAGACGGCTGTCGGCCAGCATAAGGCCGGCCGACAGTAACATGGCAAGAAACAGGCGCAATTGCAGAGAAGGGCCTCTGCCAAAGATAGGTTTCATGTAACACTATGACCTGTTTGGATGTTTGCCGGGGTAGACATTACTCTTCGCTGAATAAATCGCCACCGTGCATGTCGATCATTTCCAGCGCTTTACCGCCACCGCGCGCCACACAGGTCAGCGGATCTTCAGCAACCACCACAGGGATACCGGTTTCTTCGGTCAGTAAACGGTCCAGATCACGCAGCAGTGCACCACCGCCTGTCAGCACCATACCGCGCTCTGAGATATCCGAAGCCAGTTCCGGCGGACACTGTTCCAGTGCCACCATCACAGCAGACACAATACCTGTCAGCGGCTCTTGCAGGGCTTCTAGAATCTCATTGGAATTCAGGGTAAAGCTGCGTGGCACACCTTCAGCCAGGTTACGGCCGCGCACTTCAATTTCGCGCACTTCATCACCCGGATACGCAGAGCCTATCTCGTGTTTGATGCGCTCAGCGGTTGCTTCACCAATCAGGCTGCCGTAGTTACGGCGAACATAATTGATAATCGCTTCATCGAAACGGTCACCACCGATACGTACGGAAGAGGAATACACCACGCCATTCAGAGAGATAACGGCAACTTCAGTTGTACCACCACCGATATCGATCACCATGGAGCCTGTCGCTTCAGACACCGGCAGACCGGCACCAATGGCCGCCGCCATAGGTTCATCAATCAGGTACACTTCACGGGCACCGGCACCTTGTGCCGATTCACGGATAGCACGACGCTCAACCTGAGTAGAACCACAAGGCACAGCCACCAGCACACGTGGGCTTGGGCGCAGTACACTGTTATCGTGAACTTGCTTGATAAAATGCTGCAGCATTTTCTCTGTGACATAAAAATCTGCAATCACGCCGTCTTTCATCGGGCGGATAGCAGCGATATTACCAGGCGTACGCCCCAGCATTTGTTTTGCTTCGTGGCCAACGGCCGCGACACTTTTAGTGGCACCCGCACGATCCTGGCGAATGGCGACCACTGAAGGTTCATCAAGTACGATACCCTGCCCTTTGACATAAATCAGGGTATTGGCAGTACCCAGGTCAATGGACAGGTCATTGGAAAACATGCCACGAAGTTTTTTAAACATAGTTTTCGGCTAATCCTGCAAGCTCAAATTTCGTAAAAATTGCGCCTAAATGTATCAAGTGGCAGGTAGCGAGACAAGATAAGCTTTGTCAAACCTGCCACAGATCCTCATTTTTAGGGATTGTTACGCTTTCGTGTGTGCTTTTGCTTCGAATTGTGCTCTGCCCGCTCATTACCATGCCCCTGAGACATACCAGACAAATATGAAGTAAGTAGAGCATAAAGCCATGCTGTATCCGTTCAGACTGACTTGGCCGTCACCGTTCCGGTTCCGCATAGTAACGCCAGCTTTCGACGAACTGGTATCGGCTAACTGGTCTCGACGAACCGGTACCGGCTAATTGATACCGATGAACTGGTTCATATTCCTTTCACCGCGGTAAATCACCCTGTCATTGCCACGGTAAACCCCAAAAGTCACCAGCGCTGAGGGATTTTCGTCACCCTGACCCCGCCAGTTGTACAGCAACCAGGACTGGGATTCGCTGCCGGCATGGGTGCCGGATCCTGAGTCAGTGACAGGATTCTCGCCTGTGATGGCAGCAGGCATGTCGGCCACCAGTTTTTGCCAGAAGCGTACCTGTTCACTGGACACGCCCTCAGTGGCATAAAGATCGCCCGACGTCGAGCGCCCATCCTGCACCTTGATATCACCAACAGATGCGGTGATCGCATTCGTGGTCGGATTCGTGATGCCCTGTTTGAAATACAGTTGGCCATTGAATACCGAGTTGTTATCGTCGTCATTGGTGACGAACTGGCCTGCATTCCAGTACTCCAACAGCACAGGAATATTGATTTTTTCACCTTGCCGGCCCACAGCATCTTCCAGCCGCATCCGGCCGTAACGGGCGTGAATATCACCAACCAGCGCGGCGGCGGTTTCCGGCGTGGCGCCGTCCTGCTCATAGACACTCAGCGGTTTAGCTGAAAAATCGCTGCAACCCCGGGTCGCGCAATCATGTCGAGATTCGACAACCAGACCAAAATCCACCGGGTACGGGCCGTCGGGTTCGGTCACGTTGACGCTGCTAACCACACGTAGCAATGCCAGCGTATCGGTCGTGATCGTTTGGAGCGCTTTATCCCAGTTTTGATAGCTCAGTCGCTCGGACAACCGGCTGGTCAGGTTGTTCGCTTCGCTTCCTGCCGCCCCCGCATTCACGGCGCGTAACTGCAGCGATTCTTGATAATCGTCGGCAAAATAGCCGTAGTTTTGGGTTAACTCGCCCTGTCTGTTTTTCGCCTCGACGGTGGCAGACAAGGAGAATGGCTGTCCCATATAGGTAAAGTTGCCGTAAGCATCACTGACCACACTTTCTTTGATCGAGAAATATGCCGGATAGAAGCGTCCCAGCTGTCCGACACCCTGCTCCACTGTCATGCCGAGATAATCGGCATCGGCCTGAAGCCACAGACTGCCGACTTCGCTCCAGCTCAGATCGCCAATAGTCCAGCCCGCAGCCGCTTCTGAGCGTGTAAATTCGTGGTACAGCGTGCCTTCCAGCTTACCCGCAGATACGCCATCGCCCGTTGGCGAAGCCGGTTTATCGGGGATAGAAAGTTGAACTGGTGCCGCCCCCCCTGAAACCGAATAATAATTCGGTGTTGTTAATTGATTGCACCAGGCTGAGGTGGTGGTCCGGATATCATTGATATCATCACCGCTTTGATCCGCCACCACGGCATCTTCCGTCCAGATCACAGGTTTAAAGGTGACTGAGAATTTGTCACCCGCCGCCGCAAAGCCCGGTCCGCCGCTGGCGGTGCCGGAGAAATCTACTTCATCTTCGCTAATGTCACAGAGTGCAAACGTATAAGGTCGGGACAGCAATACCGCTTTGCCGTTTAAGCCGGACCAGTCCCCCTGATGATCGTCGCAGTCCGTTGCTCCGGCCGGACAATCTTCCGGCTGCCACTCGTTATCAACCAGCTCCACACTGATTTCGCCCGCGTCGTTATACTGCACAGGTACTGTCGCCCGGCCCTTGGTAAAACTCAGCGTTGCCGTTACATTGCTGGCCTCAGTCACTGCCTGCCCATTGATCAACAGCGGACGCGTCCCTGTATTCGGCCGGATATAATCCAGGCCGCTAAAGCGCAGCGATTTGGTTTCACTGTCGGCCTTGCCATAATCTTCAATGACCTCACATTGAGCACCATTTGAGGCAACGGCTTCAATCAATAACGAATCCGGTTTACCGGCAATCAGCTCTTTCGCAGTCCCGCCGTTAATGCGAAAACCGTACGGCGCAAAACGATAAGGGCCGGCATCAGCAGTCAGTAATTGATTACCCGGTGTCAGAACCGAGGCCGCAACCTGAATATCACCGACCAAATGACTTTGCAGATACAAAGTCACTGCCCCGCCATTAATAGGAATAGCAGATGAGCTGGCCTCACAGCTGCCGTTTTCGGATGCCGCCCAGCACACCTCACCGTTTGATGTGGAGGCCGGTGACACATTCAGGTTCCCCACAAAAGAGGTATCTATGGTCCCGTTTTTCAGCACAGTGAAATCGACCGGGATACGCTCGCAGGTCAGGCCATAGGCGGTACTCGGAGAAATCACCAGTTCGTAGTTGTCGTTGGGGGTCACATCCTCACAAACCCCCTCCGCAGAGACATTACT
The DNA here is from genome assembly GCF_038519165.1 of Photobacterium sp. SP02. Classification (NCBI taxonomy): domain Bacteria; kingdom Pseudomonadati; phylum Pseudomonadota; class Gammaproteobacteria; order Vibrionales; family Vibrionaceae; genus Photobacterium; species Photobacterium sp. SP02. Next base: position 29,073 of record NZ_JASJOJ010000006.1, on the reverse strand, counting down.
GGTTTTGCTCATGAAGACATTTTTCGCGATCACAGCCCCCGTTATGGTTGCAGGAATCTGAGATAGATCGCTGTTCCAGCTAAAATCGGAATCCAACGTGACGTTATTTTCGGAATAAACCAGTCCGTTAAAAGATGCCAAGCCTGTAATATGAATGCTCGCATCACCGCCAACCCCTGCAAGTAAAAAGTCTTCAGGGATGCCGTTATGATTAATAAGCGCCTGATTATTGATTTGAAGTCGATTAACATACAGTTTTACTTTCGCGCCAGTGACAACATCAAGCACAGCCGAACCGTTTAGAGTCAGTTGTTTTATCCAATAAGTACCACTGCTGAAACGTATCACTGTCTGACTACTTCCGGCTTCCATTCCTCCATAATTACCCGGAGCGATATCATGCACTTGATTGTCATAATAAGATTTGTATCCATTCCCGGGATCGGGTTCAGGGAATGAATCAGGCATAGGAATCGGGTCGACAATCAGGTTAGGGTCAATCTGACATTTCCAGCTTTGCCCCTTTGCCGTGCATGAATGGTCAGACAAACCACTGCCATCATTAATGGCTGCAAATCCCAATTTAAAATCTGCCTTATTACCCCGGATAAAAGCATTATTGTAAATATCAATTCTTCCAGACGATGAATGCGATTGTACTGGTGCACCAAAATATTCACACACTGGGTTTGAGGGTTCAGGTAACTCAGGTGCAGCCTCATCAAGCGTACAGGACATTTCCTGAACGGCCGTCCCTTGGACCTGAATCGGGACGCTTTTTATTGATGATAAGTCCGCAGACGTAGTGCTTATTTTGCGCCAAATGACGGGCTTAGTGCCTGCTTCATAAAGATAATAAGTCAGCATCCCCTGTTTATTGCCTGTTTGCTCATACGCCAACCAAATGTAGTAATCACCACCCGCAACTGTTTTCGTGTCTTTGATGATCGAATTTATTGTGGGGTCATTACTCCAGAGCGCCAGTTCACGTGTTCCATTCTTTTTCGCGCCATAAATAGTTTCTTTTAATTGCGCGTTTTCAATTTGGTAAGCGACATTAAATCGGCTGTCTGTTCGAAGTTCACTGCATTGCTCACCAGAAGCCCAGGCATACTGAAATGAAAACAATAACCATAAAATGATTAGCCGCCAGACTTTACTCATGCTCCAAATCCTTCGCCCAAAGTTCCTGAGTTCGAGTCACAGCATGAGGACCGCTGCCGCAACTGGCGGTACTTACCAGCATGTAAGTGTTTACTGACCCGGCATGTGAGGATTGGCAGGTGGTGGCTGCGCGGCAGCCGTTGATCCCGGCAGGTGCGAAGGTGTAAGCCGTACCGGTGTCAGGATGGTGGCGATTGCAGATATCGACCGCGGGATCACTGGCTGTGCCAGCCAGCGGAAAAAGCTGCCTCATCATGTCTTCATTGGCGGAATGGGCGGTAAACCAGGCGCGGGTCGACAGTACTTCGCGGGTGGTGATGTCCTGGCCGGAACCCGCCACCCGCAACATGGCGGCTGCCATGGCGGCCATGACAACGATAACGAAAATGGCGACGATCAGCGCGCTGCCCTGTTGCTTTGAATGCCGTCGGCTATAAGACATTGATCACCTGCACGCTCTGGCTGTAGTCCGACGATTCTTGACTGACAGGATCGCTAAAGGTCAGCGCAAGATGAATCAGACCATTGCTGTTCAGGCCGGCCCCTGACACAGCGACATTGAAATGGCTGAGCGTATTGGTCAGCGTATAGCCGGTACCATTATTTACCCGCCGTACCAGACTATCGCCAACCTGGCAAAAAGCCACCTGGTCGGAAAACAGATACAGGCGCTGTCCCGGTGAGCGATCGCCCAGCCACTGGGACAATTGCAGACTGGCCGTGGGATCTGCCGCGGTCGGGGTTTTCGTCAGCGCTCCAACGACTATGCTTGCGTCTTCATCAGCCTGATAATCACTGGCACTGACAAATCCGACAGCCGCGCGGTTGCCGTTAACACCACTGTTCCATAAAGCAATTTGCTGTGAGTCAGGCGGCACCAGCACCTCAAGCACAAGATCTACAGGATCTACAGGATCAGGCTCATTCAGGTAAGCGGCGGTTAACAGCACAGGATAAAACGACAGACACCCGCTGCTAAAACTGACGCTGTTTGGCGCCGCATGGCGAATTTCCCGGGTAAGACGCTCAATCACAAAGCGCGCCTCAGATTGTAAACGTTCTCTATCTATAGTGTCGGAATAGCCCCGGGCGCCCAGTTGCAAGTAGGCACCGATGCCCAGCGAAATAAATGCCAGAATCACCAGTGCCATGATCATTTCTATCAGGGTGAATCCTTTGGACGGCCGCATCAGTAGTTACTCCTGAACGCAGTGAACGGGTAGTCACCGTAGCGGCTGGTCCTGACCAGCACATCAATGCGTTTCTGGCTGCTGACAGCCGTTGCGGCACCATTGAAAGCGTTGTTTTCATAGCGCACACTGATTTCAAGATAAATATTGCGGTAATCGCTCTGCTCAGCAGCAGACACTGTAACGAGATCCTGCAATGCCCCGCGGCGAGGCAGGCTGCTGCCGTTGCACTGTGTCACACTGCCCCAGCAACCGATAAAGTCATCCACGTCATCGGCAGCGCCGACATTCAGTAAACCGCTGTTAACTTCGCCAGCATCCGCGCCCAGATTGTCCGGCGCGCTGCACACATACACCTCTTCTCCGCAACGGATCACGCTGTCGTTAAAGGGATCCGAAGCTTCATCAAATTTGCGCGATAACACCTCATTCAGCACGCCCTGGCCGATGGCCGCGGCTCTGGCCTGATAATGCGGTACGGCGGACTGTTCAGCCTGAGGAAATAAAAAGCTGGTCAGCGTCACCATAGCAATCGCCATAATGACAATGGCGATAATGCCTTCAATCAGGGTAAAGCCCTGTTGTTGGCGATAGGTTTTCTGATAGCAAATTTTCGAACGGCAGGGCTTACGGGCAGGCATGGATATAACCCTCCCGGTTGATACAGATTGAGGCGCTCTGGACGTTACGCGAGACAAAGGTTATCTGACACTCTGTAGTACAAAGCGGTGTCTTGTTCCCGCTGCCATCCTGCTGATAGGGGCGTCCCAGTAAATCGAACCGCACCTCGCCCGGCAGATCGCCGGTCACCGTAATATCGTCGTCGGCTTCAGTGATAGCACGGCCAGAGAAAGTGGTGTCGGCGCAGGCGGGCGGGCCAAAATAATCCGATGCCACCAGTAAAGACAGGCAGGGATTCAGATCGCCCTGATCATTGATATTGCTCATCGCTCGCAATTGAATCTGACGAGCCAGACTGATGGCCTGATCGCGGGCCAGGTAAGCATCAAAACTGCTGCGGCCAATCAAACGTGACGCGGCCGTCACACTGAGGATCCCCAGCAGTATGATCACCAAAATCAGTTCAATTAACGTAAAGCCACGTTGTCGGCCAGCGCTCAAATGGCGAGCCATGCATTCACCCAAAACGCCCTGTCAAAGAAAGAAAAGGGGCAGGAGTCCGCCCCTCTGAAAGCCTAAATACTTTTATGATTCAGATTTGATTTGTATTAGTCAACTTCGCAACCATCACCATCAACAACTTCGGCCGTTGCTGGGGTATTGGCGTCAGTCGCTTCGGTATACAGAACATAACATCCTTGCGTTTCACGGCCTTCAAACGTATAGATAATCTGAGTATCCGTCAAAGCCTCTTCCGGTACATCGCTGGTATCTGCCGAAGTAATCGCAGTCCAGTCACCCGATTCAAACGCGGCACCAATGCCATTGGCCGCTGCTGTTGGATAACCGAAAATGGCCTGCACACCATCGACATCCACTGCTTCGTCACTAGTTTCATTACCACGCACTGCAGCCTTACCGTAAACAATGCCTGACGCACCTACAATTGCGCCTCGCAGGCCCTGCAGTGCAGAGTTACGTGCATCATCCTGCAGGTTCAAAAAGCGCGGCGCGGCGGTCACAGCCAGAATGCCGAGAATCACGATTACCACTACCAATTCAATCAGGGTAAAACCACCTTGACGTTTCATAACTGACTCCTAAATATTGCGATCAATGTTAATATCAACCCGACCCAAAGCCGGTATGTAAGTAAAATAATGGCCGGCTGTTATGGCTTTCTTACCGGTCCAAAAATCACTGGCCGAAGCCAGCTGGTAATAACGACAAAACCGGTTACCACTGGTTGCACCGACTTCGACGAAATACTGATATTGCCCAGAGCCCGCCTCACTCGCATCAGTGGTTGACGGCGGTGGGTTTTGTAACAGGTTGTCCATTAACGCCAGGCAATCCTGCTCGGATAATTGTTCCAGTTGCGAACTTCCCTGTCCCTGCAGCGCGAAAGGATATCCCTCTCTGCCGCCTGTTTTTGCTGCGGTCAGGTTAAACAGGGTGCCGTCGTAATTGACCCAGTGTCGGTGCTGGGTGCCTGGCTTGCCATCGGCTTCCCATTGCGCACGGGCAGACAATACCGCGGTCGAAAAGCTCCCCGCCATGCCCTGAAGGGCGGCCGCTTTGGCCTCGTCGGCAATATCGATATAACGGGGTACCACCACAACGGCCAGAATACTGACCACCACCACTACAATGACCAGTTCGATCAACGATAAGCCGGTTTGCCTGTTCGGATACTGAGTCATAACCTGCCAAAAACATGACGAACGGGCGTCAAAATGATGTAAGTGGTCATTCTCGCATTATCATAAAAAAATACCAGTGGAAATAATCGGGTTATTGCACATTTTCCTAATATTTACGGTGGTTTAGACTCAGCATATAAAGCATTTAAATGACAAAAATATCACTAAAAAACGTTATTCTCGTACTGAGTGCTAACTCATCAGCCTGCATTAAGCCCCGCGCGCGACATCAAGTAAATTCCACATCGGCAGGAATATTCCCAGCGCCAGAATCAGCACCATGCCGGCGACAACCGCCAATAAAAACGGCTCGATTCTGGCGGTCAGTGTTTTCAGATCGTAATCCACTTCGCGGTCATAAAAATCCGAGACTTCGTGTAACAGTTCATCGACCTGACCAGTTTCTTCACCGACCGCAATCATCTGCAACACCAGTGGGGTAAAAATGCCGCTTTGACTGGCTGTTTGCGTAATACTGCTGCCGCCTTCAATGCCGTTTTTCATTTCGACCAGGCGATTTTCCAGAAAGCGGTTTTCAAGCGCTTCCGCCGATAACTGGATCGCCTGATTCAGGGGCACACCGGCACGAATCATCAGCGCAAAGGTCCGGGCAAAGCGTGACAGCTGGGCCCGGTTAATGATATCGCCCACAACCGGCACTTTCAGGCGCCAGTAGTCCCATTTTTCCTGGCCTTCCGGGGTGCGCTGCCAGGCTTTCAGACCAATCCAGCTCACCACACAGCCGCCAAGCAGCAAGGGCCAGTAGCTCAGCATAAAATCAGAGGTGCCGATTAAAATACGGGTAGGCAATGGCAGTTCGACGCCAAACCGGCTGAACATGGCGGCAAATTGCGGGATCACTTTGGTATTGAGCACTATCATTGCCAGCAAAATCGCACTGAGCACAAAAGACGGGTAACGCATGGCCGATTTGATCCGGCGCCGGGTTTCCAGTTCCTGTTCGTAATACTGCGCCAGTTGCAGCAGGGCATCTTCCAGGCGGCCGGTATTCTCCCCCACATGGATCATCGACACGAACAGCTCGGAAAACACCCTGGGATGCATTTTCATCGCCTGCGACAATGCACGGCCGTTGGTCAGCTCCACCGTCACGGCATCAATGGTCGATTGCAGCAACGGGTGGCTGGTACTCTGCTCCAGCCCTTTCATGGCCCGCAGCAGCGGCACACCGGCTTTGGTCAGGCTGTACAGCTGGCGACACAGGATCACCATAGCTTCCAGCGGCACATTGCGCTGCAACAGGCCGCTGAGGGTCAGCGAACTGTCACTCCGGCCACGGCGGATATCCACAGGAATAATTCCCTGGCGCATCAGCTGATCGGCGGCGGCCTCCGCGGTTGGCGCGTCGAGCTTGCCTTTCTTCAGTTGCCCCTGGCTGCCCCGTCCCCGGTAATCAAACGTCGGCATCAGCGGGGCTCCGTGGACGCCGGTACGGTGTCAAATTCCGGCATCAGGTAATCCCCTTCGCTCAGCTGCAGCACTTCTTCCAGGCTGGTGCGCCCTGCCAGCGCGAGCGCCATGGCGGATTCAATCAGCGGCTGGTAGCCCTCGGAAGCGCGTGCCAGCTGCGCAAACCCCATTGCATCATTGGCGCGCAGGGCATCCATCATTGCCGGGGTCATTTCCAGTAATTCAAACACACCGATACGGCCTTTATAGCCGGTCAGGTTACAGCTCTGACAGCCTCTGCCCTGGCTGAATGTCTGGTCGGCCGAGGACGGAAAACAGGCCTTGAGCCACTGCAGCTCGGCAGCATCCGGCGTCACCTCATGGCTGCAGTCCTGACAGATCCGGCGGACCAGGCGCTGAGCCAGCACCGCCCGCACCGCACTGGCCACCAGATAACCGGGCGCTGCCATGTCCATCATCCTCAGGGCGCTGTCTACCGCATCATTGGTATGCAGTGTCGACAGCACCAGGTGGCCGGTGAGCGCAGAACGCAGACCAATTTCCACCGTTTCCTGATCCCGCATTTCCCCGACCAGAATAATATCCGGATCCTGACGCAGAAAAGTCCGCAGTATGCCGGAAAACGTCAGGCCAATTTTGGTATTCACCTGCACCTGATTCACCCGCGGCAGCCGGTATTCCACCGGATCTTCGGCTGTGATCAGCTTTTTGCCGGGTTTGTTCAGCTCGCTCAGTGCGCCATAAAGGGTGGTCGTTTTACCCGAGCCGGTCGGCCCGGTGACCAAAATCATGCCGTGAGGGCGTTTTAGCTGACGGCGGAAGCGGGCAAGAATATCGGCCGGCATGCCAATCTCATCCAAACTCAAAATACCGGCAGACTGATCCAGCAGACGCATGACGACAGATTCACCGTACTGCACCGGCATGGTAGAGACACGCACATCCACAGAGTGGCCGCGCACCGTCACATTAAAGCGGCCATCCTGCGGCAAGCGTTTTTCAGAAATATCCAGTCCGCTCATCAGTTTAAGGCGCAGCACCAAAGCAGAGGCAATGGCAGATTCGTTCAGCAGGGTTTCATGGAGCACGCCATCGATACGCTGACGAATCCGCAGTACGCTGGCATCGGGTTCAATATGGATATCCGAGGCACCCACCTGAATGGCATCTTCGAACAGGGAATTGATCAGCTTGACGACTGTCACTTCCTCGTTATCGTAATTATCGACACTGAAGCTGAAATCGCTGTTCGCCTGATGCTCGGCATGCAGCTGCTCGGCAAAAGAGGCAATTTCCTTGGTACGACGATAATAACGGTCAAACGAGGCAATCAGCTGGTGTTCCGGGGCAATCACCAGCTCAACCCGGAACTGATGCAGCTGGTTCAGCACCGCTTCCTGGGCCGCCAGGTCGGCCGGATCGCTCATGGCCACCCGTACTGTGTCACCCCGGTGGCTGATCACCAGCGCCCTCAGACGACGGGCATGCACTTCCGGTAACAGGCCAACGGCTTCACTGTCGACCGCCACCCGGTTCAGATCGATCAGCGGGATATCCAGCTGACGGGACAGGAAGGCCAGCAGTTGCTGCTCGCCCAAAAACCCCATGCTGATCAGGGTATCACCCAGTTTACGGCCGGTACTGCGTTGATGATCCAGTGCCAGATCAAGCTGCTCCTGGCGGACTATGCCTTCTTCAACCAGCAGATCGCCCAGACGTTTGCGTAACCTCAGCTGCATCTGTTCAGCCCTCCTGTGTCTTTAATGCGGCAAGACGCTGGCGGATGAACTGCTGTGACTGGCCGGAAACCTGTCCCAGTTTCAGCGCCTGCGTGTAGGCTGCAACGGCTTTGGCGTTGTCCTGACTGCGGTCAAGGGCAATCCCCAGCCCCAGCCACCAGCGTCCGTCGAACGGCTCGGCATCCACCAGGCGTTGATAACTGCTCAGCGCCAGCGGCTGATTGTTGAGCTGCTGAGCCAGCGCACCGCGCAAGGCCAGAAACTCGCTGCCAGGCTGCGGCGGCAATTCGCTGAGCACATCCAGCGCCACTTCCGGTTGCGATTCCTGGGTCAGCAGCTTGGCCATCGTCAGGCGCAAGTCCTGCTGATCGGGCTGTTTGGCCAGTCCCCGCTGCAGTGTCAACATCGCACGTCTGACATCCCCCCGGCCGTAGTACAGTGCTGACAAACGCTGGCGGGCATCAATCCAGGCGGGCTGATATTCCAGCGCCGATTTCAGGTAATTAGTGGCTTTGAGCGTGTCCCCTTCCGCTAAGGCTTTCATGGCCTTATCGTAATCAGTCCGGGCAAGCTGCTCTGGCGACAGGGCAATGCTTTCGATAGACAAGCCGGATTCACCCTCTTCAACGAGTTCGGCCATTGCCGTGGCTGTGCCGGTTGTTTGGCTCTCAGTGTCGTCAGTGACCGCCTTAACCGCCGCCGGTGCCGTTTGCGCAGCACGCACAGGGGCAGCAGCGCGGGAGACGGCTGGCACCGCAGCCGGTTTAACCACAGGTGCGGCATCTGGCTGACTGGCGATCGGCGCCACTGGCGCTTTTTTCACAACGGGCAGTACAGTGGCTTTGGCTGGGCCGGCCGCTGCAGGTTGGCTGTCTGGCTGCTGAGTAACCGGTGCTGTCTCGGCAGCGGGTCTGGCCTTGGCGTGCAGAAAATCCGCGACCGGATCCGGCCCCGGTTTCAAAGCCGCCGAGGAAGATAACTGTTCTGCTTTTACCCGCGTAATCTCAGCCGCTGAGCGGCTCTCGGCGCGACTGTGCCCGAACCACCAGCCTGTGGCGCCTGCCGTTACTGTGATCAGCAATCCGGCAAGCAGCCAGCGCGGCCACAAGGCCTTAGGCAGAGGTTTGACCCGGACAGGCTTCAGCTCTGGTGTCTCCTGCGGTACCTGGCTCTGGCTCAAACTATTGAGCATTTTATTGACTTCACTCATGCTCAGCTCCATCCCCATAACACAGGGTAGTGCCAGCGCGGCTGGCGCGCGGTTTGTGTATCTGTGATCGCTGCCTGCACCGCTTTGCGGCTGACAGCGTCATCACCCGCACTGCAGGCAACGATCAAGGCTTTATGGCACAACTGATTGACCAGCCTGGGGATACCGCCACTGGCGTGCCAGATCTCTTTCTGCCGGGCCAACGGCATTACCCCTGGCTCTCCGCCCGCTTTGCTCAGCCGATGCTCGATATAGGAGGCGGTTTCTGCCATATCCAACGGCCGCAGCACTGCACGAAAGGTAATGCGCTGGCGGAACTGGCGCAGTTGCGGGGAAGCCAGTCGCTCATCCAGCTCAGGCTGGCCAAGTAGCACAATATGCAAGAGTTTTTCCTGTTCCGTTTCCAGATTGCCCAGCAGCCGTAAGGCTTCCAGCGCCTCATCAGGCAGCGCCTGGGCTTCATCTAACAACACCACGACAGTACGTCCGCCGCGCTTGCGTTCGATCAGTGACTGGTGCAGCGATTCGGTCAGTGTCAGGCCGTCACCGTCGGGCTGCAATCCCAGCTCCTTAGCCAGCGCCGCCCGTAGTTCCCGCCCGCTCATGGCCGGGGTCGGCAGATAAGCCAGGTCATACCGGGCAGGCAGCTGCCGGACCAGCATCCGGCAGACCAGGGTTTTCCCTGTCCCGACTTCCCCCGAGATCTGGATAAACCCTTCCCCCATCGCCAGAGCAGACAGGGTCATTTTGATCGCTTCCAAATGCGGCGGCAGTGCATGAAACAGCCCGGTATCCGGCGTTAACCGGAAAGGGAACTGTTCAAATCCGAAGTGCGACAGATACATGGGTTTATCCTTGGTCCGGGAACCATTTCTCAACCAGCGCCCGTGAGCGTTCAATTTCCTGCTGCCAGGTCTGATCGCCCACCACTGTGGGTTTAAGCAAAATCACCAGCTCGGTTTTGGTCTGAACTTTATTGATGTTGCGGAACAAATAGCCAAGGCCGGGAATATCGCCAAGCAAAGGGACTTTGGTCTGCTGATCTTTCAGCGACGATTTCATCAGACCGCCAATCACCACCACATCACCGCTGCTGGCATGAATCACGGAATCAGACTCACGCACTGAGCTTCGGGCCAGCGGCAGGCTGTAGGTGCCAAAGGTGTCACCCAGGGCAATTTCCTTCACTTCCTCCGTGACTTCGACCACAGTGGGGTGAACATGGAGCAGGACGCCGCCGTCATCATCAATCTGGGGTGTCACATCAAGAGAAATACCCGAGAAGAAAGGCGTCAGCACCACTTCCGGCGATGCCACACCGCCATCTGTCACCGCTTCCCCGCCATCCACTTCGGTAACGAAATACTGATCGCCGCCGACTTTGATGACCGCTTTCTGGTTATTGGCGGCAGTCACCCGCGGGCTGGACAGCACATTCAGATCGCCCTGCGTTTGCAGGAAACTCAGTACTGCCGAGAAATTACCATCTGAGATGGTGATATTGGTTTGTCCGCCCAGCAAATTGGCAATCTCGCTGCCACCGGGCAAATTACCTGGCCCGGTGCGGCCGAAAATAATGCCGGTACCGCCTATGGTTTTGGTAATGTTGCTCCAGTTAATACCCTGCTGGTAACTGTCGTTGAGGGTCACTTCCATGATCTTGGCCTCCAGCACCACCTGACGCTGAAGACGCTTTTTCGACACGCCGAGAAACTCACGCACTTCGCGCAGTTCATTCGGAAACGCTTTCACTGTCAGCAGGCTGGCCTGCGGCGACACCACAATACTGCGCCCTTGCCCCGTTCCTATCATGGCCTGAACCGCCTTTTGCAGCTGGCCCCAGAAATCACTGTCGGAACGCGTTTCAATCCGGGTCCCGCCCGTGGAGTACGATGAGCGATCACCGCTATTACTGCCACGGTTACGGTTGTCGTCATAGTCGTCGTTGCTGGTATTGCGGCGATTGTCCGACTGATTGTCGATACTGTTATCCGGGCTGCTGATTGAGCCTGTGGTCAGGGATGTTAGAGAGAGGCCACGCCGCTGCAACTGCAGGTAATCCACCGGGATCACTTCCGTGCGCAATGTGGCTGGGAACACCTGAATAATGTTGCCCTTGCGCTGGATATCATAACCGTAGATATCCGACGCCACGTTCAGTACTTCATCTAAGGTCACATCCTGCAGGCTGAGCGTGACCCGGCCGCTGACCTCAGGATGGATCACCATATTAAACGCCGTGCCCCGTGCCAGACTCGAGAAAAAGGCGCGGGCGTCCACAGCGCGGGCATTGACACGAAAGCGCCGCTCGTAAGCACTGCTGCTGCCATAGCCGGAACGGCTCAAACTGGGCATCAGATCAGCGCTGACTGCCGATGGCAAGTCAGTCAGAGGCCGGCTCTGAGCCTCATTTTTAGCCTGATTCAAGGCTTGCTGCACCTCAACCGGTTTATTGTGCCCCATGTTTGCAGAGCAGGCCGCCAGCAAGGTTGTTGCCATCCCAATTAACAATAAGCGCATGTCAGAATTCACTTTTATTATTCATTGATTGTTATTTCTTCGCTATACAGAGCCAGACGCCACTGCCGGCTACCGCGCTGGAGAATGACGGTATCGCCGTCGACGGCTTTCAGGGTATAACCGCTGATCGCCTCACCCGGCAAAACCACCTGGCTATTTAAAATAACGCTGCACTGATCCTGTTCCGGACAAACGATCCCTTCCAGTGAAGGCAGGCGCTGTGTCACTGTTTTCTTTACCGATGGCGCCTGCCACCCCAGCGGGGCGGTCGGATCGCTTTCGGCCAGGGCTGCTGTGCTGAACAGGGCAAGCAGCAGAGAAATGCATTGTCTAACCACCGATAAAGTCCTTACTTTCACCCAGCGTGTATACATCCAGCTGTATATCGGAGAGCGGGTATTTATCTACCTGATAATCCAGGCTTCGCCAATAATATTTCACCGGCAGCGCTTCTAGCTGCTGCAAATAATTCACCAAATCAAAGTAACGGCCACGCAAGGTCAACCGGACAGGGTGAATGTAATAACCGGCATCCTCACCGTTTATCAGCTGCGCTGGCGGCAGAGATTCCAGCGACACCAGCGTCAGACGCTGAGAGTGCTGCAGCACCTGATCCATCAAAGCGGCCATCTGGACCGGGGTTACCAGGCTGGCAACACGTTCTTTGAGCTCTGTGTCCAGCCGGGCGTTACTGTCTTGCAACTGGCGGATTTGTTCATCCAGCACCTGATCGGGATCAGCGCTCAGCTGCCGCTGAATCCGGATCAGATCACCGTCGTTTTTGATCATGCTGGCCAGTACCGATTGCTGCTGCCTTGTCACCGATGTCAGGGATTGCTGGATGGGCTCCAGTAAAAACTGATAACCGGCCAGTATCAGCATCAGCCAGCCCGTTACGGCCACCAGCCACTGTTCGCGCCGGTTAAGCTGCTCAAACCGGGTAACGAGAGATGCCCAAAGGTTCATGGTCTTGTCTCTGTGCTGCGTTGCGCATGCAACATAAAGGTCACTCTGTTTTCTTCATTTCTGCCAAGCGACATGACTTCAAAGCGGCGATCGGCCAGCTGGGGATATTGTGCAAAACTCTGCAGCCAGCCGGGTACCGCATTGGGATGCCTGGCCACGCCTTCCAGATCCAGTTGCTGGCCCTGTACGTGGATGCGGCTCACTGAAATATCCTGACTGGCAGCCTGCGCCAGTTGCTGCAACATAGTGGCATAGCCGGCTTGCAGGCTGTTATCGTGCATGGCAATTGCCCTGAGCGTGGCCTGTTTGGCCGCGAGGTGCTGTTCCAGCTCGCCGCTCAGTTTGACTTTTAATTCACTCGGCAGATGACGGGCCAGCGCGGCTTTGGCGTTATCCAGTTCAGTCTGTTTTTGCGTCAGCCGGGCTTGCTGCTGTGCCAGCAATTGCATGGCCCTGTATTCCTGCCAGCTTTGCCAACCCGCCAGCGATGCGATCACCACAGCCCCCACCGCCCAGCCAGCGACTAGATTAGGCAGGGTGAGCCAGTTCGATTGCGGTTTCAGGCTGTCACTGTACAGATTGAGCAATGGCTGCTGCAGCTGAGCGGCCCAGGCAACACGGGTATCAAAATCCGTCAGTTCGGCGGGCGCGCCGCTGACTGTCGCGACCGGCACATTGAGCCGCTGCCGCAATGCGTCGGCCAGTTGCTCATTATCATCACTGTCACAGCTGACCAGCACCTGGGCTATCGGGGCATCACGCAGTTGGGCACTCAGGAAATCGAGGGAGCGCTGCAGTTCAAGCGCCAGTCCGTCTATCTGCAGATCAGCCGGTTCCAGGCCGGTCAGAGGCTGAGAAAAACCGCGCAGCTGACGCTGAAAACACATCACCTGCTGTTTGAAGGCGGTCAGGTGCAGACCGGAATGCTGACGGGAATGGAGGATCAGCTGGCTCTGTTTTTCAGCCGTCACCTGACCCAGCACCACTTCATCCACAGTGATCAGCTCAGGCTCACAGCCATTGGCCAGGCAAGCCAGTACCAGTTGCTGTACCACAGAACGCTGTGCCACCAGCACTTGCAGTCTGTCTTTGATTGGCTCTGCAAACCCGTCAGCGACCAGGTTAGCGGGAGGTTCAGTCACCAGATCTTTGACCAGAAACGGTAAGGCACTGGCCAGTTCATGACGGGGTAAGGCCGGCTTATCAATGACCAGGCTTTGATATAAGCCATGGCCGAGTACCAAACGAATTCTGCAGCCGTTTAACTGGTGTGTGTTGATCAATTGCGCGATGGCAGTCGTCCAGCTTTCACGTGAAGCCACCTCCACACTGTCACTGAGCCAACCATTTCCGTCTTCTGTGAGACAGACGAGTGTCAGTTTCCCTTCGAAAACAGCAAAACTGGCCACTTTACTGACAGTTTTCCGGCTTAGGAGCTTTTTCATCAGCATGGTAATAACCCGTTTTACTTTTTTATTAGTTTTAACCCGCTTGTACTTTTACATTCGTTAAAGACATGCTATTGACCATTATTGTCAATAATTTGACCCATGATACTGACAGGAATTTATGGTGTATAGAGAAAATCCTGTAAAAAATGTAAGGATTCCACTTAGATAACATTATCTGCGCTTTTTGCTACTCATTTGACTCACGCTCATCTCCGGGGCAAAAAAGCGCCCCTGCCCGCCATTAATCCCCAGTTGCTGCAGCACCTGCCATTCCCTGTCGTTTTCAACCCCGACAGCAATTACCTCGACACCGGAATTGGCGCAGGCGCCCAGCATACTCCGGACAAATAACTGATTTTCCTGTCGCTGATCTATCTCACGGATCAGGCTTCGGTGCAGCTTGATATACTGGACGTTGACATCCTTGATATAGTGCGTGCTGACTATGGTTCTTCCGGCCTGATCCACCCCCAGCCGGCAGCCAAGGCCCGTCACCATTTTGAGAAAGGTGCGCACGGCATCAATATGGCGTGACAGATTCCGCTCCGGCACTTCAATGCTCAGCCGTTTCAGTACAGGTCTGGGTGTCTGCAGCAGTTCGTCCCGGAACCAGCGGATAAACCCTTTATCCAGCAGAGATTCGATACTGACATTAATCGCAAAGTTATCCAGCGTCGGGCCATTTTTGAGCAGATCCAGCGCCTGGCTGATGACCTGTTTATCCATACGCACATTGAATCCCACCTGCTCAACCGCAGGCAGAAAACGGGAAGCTTTGATCATCTCACCGTTTTCGTCATTGATCCTCGCCAATAATTCACGATGCAGCGGTACTTGCTCCCCGGAGAGATAGGCGGGCTGCTGATACAGGGCAGGGCCGCCCTGACTAAAGACCGCATCCAGCAGCGTCCGCCAGCGCACGCTGCCCCGGGTATCTTCTCCCAGCACATCCTTCTGGAAGGCGTACCAGCTGTTCGTGCCCTGCAATTGCGCACTGCGCAGCGCCATGTCGGCCTCATCCATGATGCGGCCACGCCGCTCGCCACTGGCAAAATAGGTCATGCCGATATGACACCAGTTCTCGCGCTGCAACGGCGCGGACGGTGTCAGCCGCTCCAGCCCTTTCAGCAGCTGATTTACAAACTGATTGACCTCCTTGCTGGGCTGTTGCAGCAGCATGATGGCAAATTCGGCGTCAAAATAGCGCGACAGCACGCTGTCCGGATAGCGCTGGACCATATTCGACAGCACCATGCCGACATCCTGAATCAGTTCATCGGCCACAACCTTGCCCTTCGCCAGCAGCAATTCTTCCCAGTCGGCGATACGGATCAAAATAACTGCGCCATGGTTATCCTGATCCTGAACCACAGATTGCAGACGGCTGTCGAACAATACCCGATTGGCCGAGCCCGTCAGTTGATCCAGGAAGGTGTGGGTGCGAATGAAGGTATCAAAGCGGCTGCGCTCTTGTCTGGCATCTTTCAGCTCTGAGATCAGCTTGTCCAAGGCCAGACTTGCCGTATCCGGCCATTCCAGATCGGTGCCTTTGGCAAAATCATCCAGCTTACCGGCCAGCAGCATTCTTCCGCGCTCTTCGAGAAGCTCTGAGCCCTGTAGCTGCCGCTTGAGCCAGTTTACGCCCCATATCAGGCCGGCAATAATGATCATGATCGCCAGACTGATAGAAGACATCGCCCCCAGCGAATAGGTTAATTCGGTATAAGGTGGCACCGACTGGATACTGACAGAGTAACCGGGGTTCAGGGTCAGCGGATATTCAGAATGATAAAGAATGTTGGGATCATCGATTTTCTGTAATCCCTGAAACTGATAGACAGAGCCGGCATCGTTGCTGACGTCCAGCGACACCACGTTACTGGCTTTGAGTAATTTCGGCAGCCAGCGGGCCAGGGATTGCGATCCTTGCGGATCGGCCATTTCCTGATCGATAACGTCAACCACGCCGCCCAGATAATGATGCAGATAATCCTGCCCGAGCTGACGAAAACTGACAGCACCGCCAATGAAAATGACAAACATGGCGCAAATGACAATTAGGGTCACGAAAGCAACCAGTCGATTGGTCAGCTTCATCCCTGAGGCTTTTCTCATGCAAGGTCCAACTTTATCTGAAAAACAATTCCAAACCGCCTGGCTCTGTGGTCAACTCTGATACAGACAACAATAAAAACCAAAACGCCTGTTTATACTGGAAAATACCATCGGCTCTCAAACACTGCAGTGCTCAGACCGACACTTTCCTTACTTGGCTCACCGCCCAGGCAGCATGCAACCCCCAAAGCGGAGAGATATGGACTGGATCACCTGCACCAAAAGTTTTGTCGCCGTGGTTGAGCAGGGCTCCCTGGCTCAGGCCGCAAGCGCCCTCAACACCTCAAGTTCAGCCCTGTCCAAGCGGCTGTCATGGTTAGAAAAACAACTGGGTGTTCAGCTTCTTAAACGCACGACACGTAACCTGACCGTCACAGACGCCGGCAAGGTGTTTTATCGGCGCAGTGTCCATTTACTTGATGACTGGCATCAGATACTGGCAGAAACCACCTCCACCTACGGTGAAGTTCAGGGTGTGCTGCGCATTGGTGCCCCACTGGCGACAGGCAGCCGGGTCCTGGTCCATTATCTGGCCGAGTTCTTACAGACCTATCCCAATATCCAGGTCGAGCTGCACACTGTGACCCCGGGCCAATTGCCGGATCTCAACCTGGATGTTTTTATCAGCCGCGAGCTGACCGATTTCAACTCCACCAGCTATATTGCCACTAAACTCTTTAGTTTTCAGGCGGGCTTCTACGCCTCACCCAGTTACCTGGAAGACAGGCCCGCTATCGAAACCCCGGAGCAACTGGCGCTGCATAACTGCTTGTTATTCGGCAGTCATGGCCATGAGCAAGAGCATGTCTTTGAAAATAACCGCCGCCTGCGTTTGCGGGGCAATTTTACCACCCAGAACCCGGAAGCCCTGGTCGCGGCTGCAGTGGCTGGAATGGGGTTAATTCTGGTGGGTGAGAATACGGTCAAACGCGAGCTCAGCAATGGCCTGCTGATCCCCGTGTTACCTGAGCTGAAACAACCGTTAAATGCCGCCTATGCCTACTATCCTAAGCTCAACTACAACCACACCAAAACCAAGCTGTTTATTGATTTTATTAAGCAGAAGGCCTCGCCCGGCCATACGCTTCAGTCAGCCAGCCCCCACTCTCTGTAATCCGCATCGTGCCGTTATTGGCTATCAGGCAATAAAAAAGCAGCGTTGAACGCTGCTTTTTTTAAGAAACCGTAAACCATGGATCAGAACGGAATGTCGTCGTCGAAATCCATCGGCGGCTCATTGTACTGAGGCTGGGCTTGTTTAGGCGCAGACTGCTGCTGAGGCGCATAGTTTTGCTGTTGTGACTGCTGAGCCGGTTGCTGAGGTTGTCCCCAACCGCCCTGCTGCTGCTGGCCACCCATAGGGGCACCCTGACCCTGGCCACCGGCACGGCCGCCCAGCATTTGCATCACACCGTTGAAGCCTTGAACAACCACTTCGGTCGTGAAGCGGTCCTGACCGCTTTGATCCTGCCACTTACGGGTTTGCAGCTGACCTTCAATGTAAACTTGAGAGCCTTTACGCAAGTACTCACCAGCCACTTCAGCCAGCTTGCCGAACAAGGCAACACGGTGCCATTCTGTTTTTTCTCGCTGTTCGCCGGTGGCTTTATCACGCCAGCTTTCAGAAGTCGCGATGGTAATATTTGCGACTGCACCGCCGTTCGGCATATAACGGATTTCAGGATCTTGTCCTAAGTTACCTACCAGGATAACTTTATTTACGCCACGACTGGCCATAGTTCACTCCAGGTTTTCGCTGTTGAGGCTGCCAATCATGACACCCTTCACTCATTCAAAGTTTATACTTAATCGCCGAGTTTAACATGGGCTGCCCTCTGAGTCATAGGGCTACGTCATGCTTCCCATGTCTAGACCGGACGCATAAAAGACGATCAAAGCACTGTGTTTTTGTACAGTCAAGTCTTTTAAGCCCCTCAGGGCTATGCAATAATGCCAATCCTATTTATTCAAGCGCTGATGACTGCAACTATGGATAAGATCGAAGTCAGGGGTGCACGCACCCACAACCTTAAAAACATTAACCTGACTATCCCCCGGGATAAGCTGATTGTTATCACAGGTTTATCAGGTTCCGGTAAGTCTTCTCTGGCATTCGACACCCTGTATGCCGAAGGTCAGCGCCGTTACGTCGAATCACTGTCGGCCTACGCCCGCCAGTTTCTGTCGCTGATGGAAAAACCGGACGTCGACCATATTGAAGGCCTGTCGCCTGCCATCTCAATTGAACAGAAATCGACCTCACACAACCCGCGCTCGACGGTCGGTACCATTACCGAAATCTATGACTACCTGCGCTTGCTGTATGCCCGTGTCGGCGAACCACGCTGCCCGACTCACGATGTGCCCCTCGCCGCGCAAACCGTCAGCCAGATGGTCGACAAAGTGCTGACACTGCCGGAAGGCAGTAAGCTGATGCTGCTGGCTCCTATCGTCAAAGAGCGTAAGGGCGAGCACCTGAAAACCTTAGCCAACCTGTCGGCGCAAGGCTATATCCGGGCCCGGATCGACGGCGAAGTCTGCGATCTGTCCGATCCGCCGACACTGGAATTACACAAAAAGCACACCATAGAAGTGGTGGTGGATCGCTTTAAAGTGCGTGATGACCTCCAGCAGCGGCTGGCTGAATCGTTTGAAACCGCGCTGGAGCTGTCAGGCGGCACAGTTGTCGTCAGCGCCATGGATGACAATGACATGGCCGAGCTGATTTTCTCGGCCAACTTCGCCTGCCCGCATTGCGGTTACAGCATGCGTGAGCTGGAACCGCGCCTGTTTTCCTTCAATAACCCGGCCGGTGCCTGCGGCACATGCGACGGACTGGGGGTGCAACAGTATTTCGACCCCTCCCGGGTGATCCAAAACGAGGACCTGAGTCTGGCTGGCGGCGCCATCCGGGGCTGGGACAAGCGCAATTACTACTACTTTCAGATGCTGACGTCGCTGGCTGAACATTACGATTTTGATGTTGAAGCCCCGTTCAGCAGCCTGCCAAAAAAAGTACAGAACGTATTGCTGCAGGGGTCCGGCACCACAAATATTGAATTTAAATACATTAATGATCGCGGTGATGTGACCGTTCGCCGTCACCCGTTTGAAGGCATACTGAATAACATGGAACGCCGCTACCGGGAAACCGAGTCCAATGCGGTACGCGAAGAGCTGGTGAAATACATTTCCACCAAGCCTTGCGCCAGCTGTCACGGTTCGCGGCTGCGCCAAGAAGCACGTCATGTCTTCATCGACAGCACTAACCTGCCGGCGATCAGTGAAATGAGCATCAGCCAGGCGCTGACCTTCTTTACCGAGCTGACACTAGAAGGACAGCGTGCGCAGATTGCCGATAAAATCCTCAAAGAAATCAATGACAGGCTGACCTTCCTGGTCAATGTGGGCCTCAACTATCTCAACCTGTCGCGCAGTGCGGAAACACTGTCCGGCGGTGAAGCTCAGCGCATCCGCCTGGCCAGCCAGATTGGCGCCGGCCTGGTCGGCGTGATGTATGTGCTCGATGAGCCTTCCATCGGCCTCCACCAGCGGGATAACGAACGCCTGCTGAGCACCCTGACCCGGCTGCGCGATCTGGGTAACACTGTACTGGTGGTCGAACACGACGAAGACGCGATCCGCAGTGCCGATTACATCATCGATATCGGCCCGGGTGCCGGTGTGCACGGCGGGCAGATCATCGCCGAAGGCACCATGGAAGATATTCTGAACTCGGAAGATTCCCTGACCGGCCAATACCTGAGTGGCAAGAAACAAATTGCAGTACCTGTTGAACGTGTGCCTGTTGATCCGGCAAAAACGGTGCTGCTCACGGGCGCCACGGGCAATAACCTGAAAAAAGTCGATGTGTCGATTCCGGTTGGCTTGCTGACCTGTGTGACCGGGGTATCCGGCTCAGGCAAGTCCACCCTGATCAACGACACTTTCTTCAAAATTGCTCACCATAAACTCAACGGGGCCACCACAGGCGAACCGTCACCTTATGAGGATATTCAGGGGCTGGAGCACTTCGATAAAGTCATCGACATCGATCAGAGCCCGATTGGCCGAACGCCGCGTTCTAACCCGGCAACTTACACCGGCATTTTCACCCCCATCAGGGAGCTGTTCTCGGGCACTCAGGAGTCTCGCTCACGGGGCTATAAACCGGGCCGCTTCAGCTTCAACGTCAAAGGCGGCCGCTGTGAAGCCTGTCAGGGCGACGGGGTGATCAAAGTGGAAATGCACTTCCTGCCCGATGTTTACGTGCCCTGTGATAGCTGTAAGGGTAAACGCTACAATCGTGAGACCCTGGAAGTGAAATACAAAGGCCAGTCTATTGATGAAGTGCTGGAAATGACAGTGGAAGATGCGCGGGTATTTTTTGATCCTGTGCCAGCCATTGCCCGAAAACTGCAAACCCTGATGGATGTCGGACTATCCTATATCCGCCTGGGGCAAGCGGCGACCACGCTGTCTGGCGGCGAAGCGCAGCGGGTGAAACTGGCGCGCGAACTGTCCAAACGCGATACAGGCAAAACCCTGTATATTCTCGATGAACCGACAACGGGCTTGCACTTCCATGATATCCAGCAGTTACTGAGTGTCCTGCACCGACTGCGTGATCACGGTAATACCATAGTGGTGATTGAGCATAACCTGGACGTCATTAAAACCGCTGACTGGATCATTGATCTGGGGCCGGAAGGTGGCAGCGGTGGCGGCGAGATCATTGCAACAGGTACCCCGGAACAGGTTGCCGGGGTCGCCGGCTCGCATACGGCCCGCTTCCTCAAACCCCTGCTGCCCGCATTAACAGCAAAGCAGCAGGCATAATTACACACATGCGCTCTGTCAGGCTGAATGCTCAGCCTGACTTTTTGTCTATTTGCCGAGGGACCGGACACCGTGACCGTCATTCAACTAAGGGGCACCAGACTGGCCGCTGCCACCATCAGTAAACCACTGACGCGGCCTTTTATTCTGGCGCTGACTTTTCTGTTTCTGCTGTCGATGCATTATTTTCAGCATAATCAGGGAGGAGCCGGCCTGGAGTTACCCTTTAATGTCAGCAGCTGGATCCCTTTCAGCTTTGCCATTGCGATTGGCCTGCTGGAGATCAGCCGACAGAAAATCTTGCGTTATTCCCGCCTGACGCTGGTTCTCCTGAGCTGCTGCGTGATGCTGTCTGTCCCCATGCTCTTCCCGGAAGCGCGACCGGAAGTCGCCATCAACCGGATCATTACCCTCTGGGCTGGCTGGTTGTTTTTTGTGGCGCTGCAGCAGTTTGCTTTCAGCCAGACACAGCGCCAGCAAATACTCTGGCTGCTCTTAAAAGCGGTCTGGCTGCAAGCCGCGCTGGCCTGGTATCAGTTTCTGTGGATCTCACCGGACAATGGCATTGGCTATAACACGGATCTCAACCGGCCCTACGGTATTTTTCAGCAGCCCAACGTAATGGCCAGCTTCCTGGCCACCGGGCTCGTTCTTTCGGCTTACCTGCTGGCACGGCAGCCGATGGTTCAGGGCCGCTGGACCCTTTCCCACCTCGGTCTTCAGTTAACGCCTGTCGCTGTGATCCCCATGCTGTTCGTGCTCAGCTCGCGGACCGGCTGGATTGCCAGTGTGGCGGGGGTTTTGCTTATCCTGCCCTACCTGATACAGTTTGCCGCCCGGGTACAATGGCGAGTATGGCTGATGATGCTGGTCATGGGATTAAGCGTGACCTGGAATCTGACCAGCAGCCTGAACTGGAATCCGCAGCCGGGCAGAGTATCGCTGGAAAGTGCCCGCTCAGTCATCTACCCGCAAGCGCTGGACATGTTCCTGCATGCTCCGGTCTCGGGCGTCGGCTATGGCAATTTTGAGCCCGCTTATCTGATGCAGACAGCGCAAGCGCATCAGGCTGATCCTGACTCGCCCTATGGTTTACCCGGGCTGGATCACCCTCATAACGAACTGCTGTTCTGGGCCAGTGAAGGGGGCATTTTACCTGTTCTGGCACTGCTGATTGCGGCAGCGGCGGTGCTGGCCAAAATTCGTCGTGCGCCGGCCAACACCCAGCTGGCTCTGGTCGCGCTCCTGTTTCCAATTACGCTGCATACCCAGCTCGAATACCCCTTCTACCACTCTCTGATCCACTGGATTATTTTTGTGTTCCTGCTCTATTGGGTGGATGCCTTGAGTGCGAAATATTTCAAACAGACACTGCGATTTTATAAACCCTTCAGAATCAGCGCCATGCTGTTGCCTGTTGTCGTCAGTCTCTTTATGGCCACCACCTTATATTCAGGCGCCATGCTGACCCGCTTTGAATCATCGACGCCGCCCGATTTAACTGCCCTGGATAAGGTCAATAACACCTGGGCCTGGCATAACCGGTTTGAATGGGATTTTTATCAGACCCAGTTGAAAATGGGCATTCAGCAGAATAACCCTGAGTTGCTGACAAGCTTCATCCACTGGGCCAACCATAAAGCCAAAGAACTGCCCAGGCCGATTCTGTATCAGTTTCTGATCACTGCCCATCAGGCATTGGCAAACACCTATCAAGCTGAGCAGGTTCGCCAGGAAGCCAGGTATCTTTTCCCGGGGGTCGATTTCAGCGATGACGCCTTACCTCAGCTATACAAGCCAAAAACCGTGACGGCCTCGCCGCAGATAGCACAAGCTGAAGCACAAGCAAACAACGGCTGAGCCTTCCCCCCAAAAAAGAAGCGGCTGCCCCAGAGGCAACCGCTTATTCCTGCGCTGATACTTATTTCAGCACCTCTTCCAGTGATTTCAGGCACAGCGCAATATTCTCTTTACGCGCACCGTATCCCATCAGCCCAATGCGCCAGGCTTTTCCGGCCAGAGCCCCCAGGCCGGCACCGATTTCCAGATTATAGTCTTCCAGCAGGCTCTGACGCACTTTCGCATCATCAGCGCCGTCAGGAATATAAACCGCATTGAGTTGCGGCAAACGGCTTTTCTCATCCACCACAAAGCGGATTCCCATAGCTTCCAGCCCCGCGCGCAATAATTGGTGCATCTCGGCATGGCGCTGCCACGCCTTTTCCAGCCCTTCATGTTGCAAGCGAACCAGCGCTTCGTGCAAGGCATACAAGCTGTTAACCGGAGCAGTATGGTGGTAGCTGCGCTTACCTTCACCGCTCCAGTAGGCCAGTACCAGGCTCTGGTCAAGGAACCAGCTTTGTACCGGCGTCTTACGCTGCTGAATTTTCTCAACCGCCCGCGGCGAAAAAGTCAGCGGCGACAAACCGGGTACGCAGGACAAGCACTTCTGACTGCCGGAATACACGGCATCCAGTTGCCATTCGTCGACTTTCAGCGGCACCCCGCCCAGCGAAGTGACAGCATCAACAATCGTCAGGCAGTCATAGTCACGGGCTAAGCGGGATAAGGTTTCCGCATCGCTCAGTGCACCGGTTGAAGTTTCCGCGTGCACAAACGCCAGTATTTTCGCATCAGGATGAGCTTTGAGTGCGGCTTCAACGGCTTGCGGATCAACCGGCTCTCCCCATTCATTATCCACCAGCACAGCTTCACCGCCGCAGCGCACAACATTTTCCCGCATCCGCTCGCCGAAAACCCCGTTACGGCAGACGATCACCTTCTCGCCCGGCTCAACCAGATTGACGAAACAGGCTTCCATTCCCGCACTGCCCGGCGCAGATACCGCTATAGTAAATGGGTTGGTGGTCTGAAATGCATACTGGAGCAGTTGCTTAAGCTCATCCATCATTCCGATGAACAGCGGGTCAAGATGGCCGACAGTCGGGCGGCTGAGCGCCTGCAACACCTGTGGATAAATGTCCGACGGGCCGGGTCCCATCAGTATGCGTTGAGGCGGGTAAAAACTTTGAATTGTCATCAGGCTTCTCCATCTGCACAGACACATAAGTTACTTATAATTCAGTGCATTAATTATTGTTGGCAACAGTAGCTTTCGCAGGGCATTCCTAGCGAGCATAACAGAACCACCCGTACCTGAAACCAGGCAGGCAAATTTATGCAAAGTCAGTAACAATCTTGACACAGAAAAATGCATTCAAGCATTGACAAAGCCCCCCCTCTCATATTCAATAAGGGCAATTTTTGTTCACCCTGAGAAAGCTCATTTTTCAGGTGAAAACGGAAGAGGCGCGTTATCCAGGTATCTATGCGGCGGGGCCCCACCCCAAAGCACCATAGAGAGGGGGAGCAACGCCGAGATACGGTAAGACAGGGGGCTTGCCGTATCGGCTTTGAAGGTTGAATCCTTCTGGCTGTCACCTGCATCATCCAGTGCAGGTGGAGAGCTTCTGGTAGCAGCAGTCTTAGTACGTCTCGCCTAATGGCTCTTCTGACACTCAAGTCGGAAAGATTCCCCAAATTTTGCCCCATGTTTACGCTTTGTTAAGTGGGAGATCACATTGAGCCCTGTAATTTCTTCTTCAGCGTTGAACGCTGAAATCACAGTCGCAAAATTTGGCGGCACTAGTGTGGCTGATTTCGTTGCAATGAGCCGCAGTGCTAAGATAGTTATCAATAATCCGACAACCAAACTGGTGTTGATCAGTGCGTGTTCCGGTGTGACTAATATTTTAGTCGAACTGGCCAACGGCGTAGCCGATGCCGAACACCGACATAGCCTGATGGAGCGTCTTCGCGCTATTCACCACAGCGTGCTGGCGGATTTACAGCAGCCTGAAGCGGTTGCGGGTAACATTGATGAACTGCTCGATCAGGTCGGCGAACTGGCTATAAAAGCCGCAGAACACAAGTCGGCAGAGCTGACAGATCAGCTGGTTGCCAACGGTGAGTTGCTGTCTACCCACCTGTTTACGCAAATCATGCGTGAAATGGGCGCCGACGCGTTGCGTTACGATATCCGTGACGTGCTGCGTACTGACAGCCGCTTTGGTAAAGCCAGCCCTGAGCAGGAAATGATACGTCAGCTGACAGAGGAAAAGCTGTTACCTCTGCTGCAGGATAAGATTGTTGTTTCTCAGGGTTTCATCGGTAGTGATGAGCAAGGTCGCACCACCACGCTTGGCCGCGGTGGCAGTGATTACAGTGCCGCCCTCATGGCTGAGGCGGTGGATGCCGGCACACTGGAAATCTGGACTGACGTCCCTGGTATGTACACCACAGATCCGCGTATTGCGCCGAAAGCCACGCCAATCAAAGAAATCAGCTTCAGCGAAGCCTCTGAGATGGCGAACTTTGGTGCCAAGATCTTGCATCCATCGACACTGATCCCGGCCGTTCGCCGTCAGATCCCTGTGTTTGTTGGATCGTCCAGGGCACCAGAACAGGGCGGCACCTGGATCCGTAAGTCTGTTACCGAAGCACCGCTGTTCCGTGCGCTGGCACTGCGTTCGAACCAGACGCTGATCACTCTGACCAGCCTGAACATGTTCCATGCTTATGGCTTCCTGGCCGAAGTCTTCCGGATTCTGGCTGAACATAAAGTCTCTGTTGATCTGATTTCGACTTCTGAAGTCAGCGTCTCTCTGACCATGGATCAGACAGACACTGGCGGCGGCGCACCCACGCTGCCTCCGGGAGCGCATGCCGCACTCAGCGAGCTGTGCCGTGTTGAGATTGAACAGGATCTGTGCCTGATCTCTCTGATTGGTAACCGCATGAGCCAGACTGCCGGTTCAGTCAGTACCGTGTTTGACACGCTGGACGAGTACAAGCTGCGCATGATTTGCTACGGCGCCAGCCCGCACAATCTGTGCTTCCTGGTCAAAACCGAGCATGCCATGCCGATTGCTCAGAATCTGCACCGTAAGATTTTTGAGTAATTTCACCTCCAATTCCTGTAAAAAAGGCGCTCAATGAGGGCCTTTTTTTTACCATTAAGACATTGTTTTTAAGTTGTTTTTACTTATGCAGTGACCATATAACGTCCACAGCATGTCTTAAATTGAGCTAGCCACATGATTAAAAATTTTGCCTATCACTTACTCTTGAGGCGAAAGCAACCACTTAAATCGCCCAAAGTTAAAACTGAGTTTACATAAATGTATTTTTTCATCATTACATAACTCATATCTATAATTTATATACAGCTATACTATTTAAAATGATGACAATGAGATGTTTACAATATGCATACCTCACTAAGCAGCAAAGCTGTAAGGGATAATAGACATGAGTTAATAATTAAGGCTATCAAACTAGGATATAAACTACTATTTTCATCTCTGTTATTATCACTCCTAGTTCTGATAGGATACGTTTTTAATGTAGATTTTTTTTATCGTCACTTTTCCTTAGATCTGGCAGTTCATAGGTTAACGTTAATTTGTACTTTACTAACATCAACTTCATTCATTTTAATTGCATACCATAAAAACAAGCTAGTGCAATTAATATCAACTTCTGTTTTTATTTTAACTGCCATTAGATTGTTTGACTATTTACTTGGCCCTCAATTTATTTTTAACAACCTTCCTTATTATATTGCTGATATTTTCAATTTAATTTTTGACATGCATGAAGAAAAAAACATAATGGGATTGAATACTACTATTATGTTTTTATTATTATCACTATCATCATTGATGAGAACTTTAAATAAACCAAATGCATCACAAATATTCGGCTTTTTATCTTTAAGCATTCCAACAATTTCTATTACTGGTTATGTTTTTAACCTTTCAGAGTTTTATGGGAGTATGTCTCCAGTCACAACAGTTTATGGCTTGATAATTTCTATAGGTGTGCTGTGCATTTCCGCGCACAAAGGGGCAATTAAAGCAATGCTACTTCCAACCTTTGGAGGGCGCCTAGCAAGGTATTTAAGTATCATAGGCTATTCATATTGTTTTGGTCTTGGTTACTTAGCTATAAAGTCCATTGATGAATTTGGCAACACCAGTTTATTCGGTGCATATGTGGTTGCCATGTGTTGGTTCATTATTTTAATACTTGCAGTAAGTGCTTTAACTTATGAAAAAGAAGATAAGAGCAGGCGTTTTATGGAAAAGTATTTATTGCAACTATCAAGAGAAGATCCTCTAACTGCACTTTATAATAGAAGAGGTTTTTATGAAGAAATAGGAAAAGAGATAAAGCGAAGAAAGCGAAAAGAGAGCAATGCTTGCTTTATAATTATTGATATTGATTCTTTTAAAAAAATCAATGATCAGTTTGGTCATGGAGTTGGCGATGAAATACTGAAATTAATTGCAAACATAATTAAGAACAATCTGAGATCGACAGATATTATCTGTCGATTAGGTGGGGAGGAGTTTGCAGTAATGCTACCGGACACCGACATACAAGAGTGTTGTGAAATTTCTGAACGTATAAGAGCGAAAGTACGAGGAACTAATGTAAAGAGTAAAATTCGATTTAACTCGCCAGAATTTGTATCAATATCTATTGGATGCTCTCTACTTCCATCAAGCAGTTCAAATGTAAATGAGACATTAGAAAAAGCTGACAAAGCCCTTTATGAAGCAAAAATAAAAGGAAGAAATAGAGTTTGCATTTATGATGACTCGTTGAAAAAAAAGTCAGGCCCAATTTAATGGGCCTGTGAATATTTAATTTTTATTTTTTCTTATACACGTCGAGAATATGTTTCGAGAGGGAGTATATGGAATATTGTAAACATGTCAATAGTTGCACAGGCATAAAAATGAAATCCTGACTGAGTATTCAAGAACACCCGAAACCCCTTACCAGACCTGACTTAGAAAAAAACGCCGACATTTTTATGACGGCGGAATTCATAAATTTATGAATCAAGTTGACTAAGCTTATTCAAATATATTATATCTGGGTCACAACTCAAATTGCGAGACAACACACTCATCTGACCAATATTTGTTACCCTTACTCAAATAAATATTTATATTAATAGGGCATCCTTTATCCATCCACTCTTCTTTAGCTACTTCCTTCTAGTTGTTGCATTCTTTGCTTTCACCACCCGGCCACCTTTTGCGAAGCGGTAGCCTTTCTTCAGTGTGCCGTTACTTTTCAGTCCTGTCTTAGCCATGCTTTTTCCCCAGTTGTACGTTCGTTTCCAGTATTGTTAGCCGCTTGTCCTGCTTGTACAGCACGATGAGCAGCGCGATCATAGTGGGCGGTAAGCCCATTGCCGTGAGTTGTTGCAGTATCTCTATCAAGTGGGTTTCCCTCTGAATTTGTGTGAGAAGAATTCCAGCAGGTAGCGCACCATAGAGCGCATCCCCAGCACGTCGACGACGATAGCCCCGACCACGTACCAGTAAGGCTCTGGAATGCTGCTGAGCGCCTGAAAACCTGCATCCACGTACACCGCATAGTTAGGCCAGAAACACAGCATCAGGGGCGTGAAGACAACCAGTAAGATAAATTCATCTTTCCAGCCCCGGCCCTTGATGCTCAGCTCGTCCAGATTGGCCGCTTTCTCGTCCCCGTATTCCAGCCGTTTTAACCTGGCGGCGTGTTTGGCCTGCTCCAGCTCGTCTTTGCGCTTCAGGGCTTCGGCCTTGTTGCGGCTGTGCTGCTGCCATGCCGTCACCCCACCCGTGATCAGATTCAATAATGCACCGAGCATCAATCCCCCTTATGCCGCCTGAATGCCCGCATTGAGCATCTTGGCGCTGTAAGGCTGCGTGCCGTTCTCATGGCGGATAATCAGGGGCACCATGTCCATGGTTTCCGCTTCTGACAGTGAGGTGTCAGGGGACACGCCCAGCGCCCCGGCGACGTGGTTCACATAGGCGCTGGTGTCATTTTCCACTGGCGGCGCCCAGCGGTTGATGATGCCGCGCACTGTGGTCAAGCCGTGCAGGTTGCGGTACGTTTTCAGCGTCCGGGCCAGTGCCCGGATGCCGTTTTCCGGTCTGTCGAAGATGACAAAGCGGCCATCGTTACCGACGCGGCCACGCCATGCGGTGCCGTTGTCCTCAATATTGCCCGGATTGTTGTTACGGATGCCTCGCGGCTTATACATCGTCATTGCTGCTA
>NZ_JASJOJ010000069.1:0-20318 GCF_038519165.1 Photobacterium sp. SP02 | reverse complement strand
CTTGATCATGTTCATCTACCGTGATGAGGTATATCACGAAGACAGCGCACTGAAAGGCATTGCCGAAATCATCATAGGTAAGCAGCGTAACGGTCCCATCGGTAGCGTGCGCCTGACTTTCCAGGGCCAGTTTTCCCGCTTTGACAACTATGCCGGCCCGGCCTTTGATGATGAGTATTAGCGTTAACCCAGCAGCAGGACAATGAATGAAAGCAGCTACCGCCTATATTGATACCCGGGCTTTGCGCCAGAACATGAGTTTGATCAGACAGCAGGCGCCCGGCTGCAAGTTGCTCGCCATGGTCAAAGCCAATGGCTACGGGCACGGTCTGGAGCAGGTTGCGACCGGGCTGCCGGATGCCGACGGTTTTGGTGTCGCGAGGATTGAAGAGGCTCTCTCGTTGCGTGCCTGTGGCGTGGTAAAACCGATTCTTCTGATGGAAGGTTTTTATTCGCCATCAGACTTACCTGTGCTGGTGACCAATAACATTCAGACTGTGGTCCACACCATAGAACAGTTGGAAGCTCTGGAGCAGGCAGTGCTGGAGATGCCGGTGAAAGTCTGGCTCAAAATTGACAGCGGCATGCATCGCCTCGGTGTGCGCCCGGAAGAGTTCCAGGCATTTGTCGATCGCCTGCATGCCAGCCCGAATGTGGCGCAGCCGCTGCGGTATATGAGCCACTTTGCCTGTGCCGATGAGCTGGACAGTCCGGTGACAGACAGCCAGATCCAGACTTTTATGTCCCTGACGCAAGGTTGCCGGGGCGAGCGCTCTCTGGCCAATTCCGCGGGTATTCTGGCCTGGCCGGACAGCCACCTGGAGTGGATTCGTCCCGGTATTATCATGTATGGCATTTCACCGTTCGCCGATAAGACGCACTCTGCCGAAGCCTTTGGTATGCAGCCTGTTATGACACTGACCTCCAGTGTGATTGCGGTGCGGACACTCAAGCAAGGGGAAGCGGTCGGTTATGGCGGCACCTGGGTCAGCGAGCGGGATACCAAAGTCGGCGTGGTGGCCATAGGTTATGGCGACGGTTATCCGCGCACCGCACCGAACGGTACGCCTGTGCTGATCAACGGCCGCTGGGTGCCGATTGCCGGTCGGGTCTCTATGGATATGCTGACGGTCGATCTGGGACCGGATGCCACCGACCGGGTGGGCGATGAAGCGGTATTATGGGGGCAGGGATTACCTGCCGAGGTGGTGGCCGAGCATGTCGGTACCATAGCGTACGAACTGGTCACCAAGCTGACCTCGCGCGTGGCCATGGCGTACCGGTGACAATGAAGAAACTGTTATGCTGACTCCCTTATGCCGCCGGGCATTATCCCCTACCAGTGTCTTCCATCCCAGACAAGCCGTGGTCAGTGCCACGGCTTGGTTGTTTTCAGCCTTGCTCTGGGCGGGCTATCCGGCGGTTGCCTGTGCCTCTGATGACGGTATTAAGATCAATACCGGCGGTTATGATGACGAGGGCGAACTGAGTTGGGCAAAAGATTATGCCGTGGTGCCCTTTGCTTTTTATACCGACAATATCGGCTTTGCCCTGGGCATGGCCGGAGTGGTCAAAGGCGCTTTTCAGCCACAGGCCTCACTGTTCGGGGCCGGGCTGAAAGGGAACAAGGGCACCTGGCTGACCTATATGCGCGGCGATAACTTTCGCTTCAGCAACGACAGCCGCTGGCTGTTCGGTGCCGAGATCTACAACGCCGATTTTCAGCATACCGATTTTTATCTCGGCGAGGCGGCCAGCAATGATTCCACTGAGCTCGATGCCTTTAACGCCAATGCCTATGATGCCAGATACCGGCTGTTTGCCCGTTATATCTTTCCGCTGGGCTCTGCAACGGCCAATCCTCTGGCTGCGCTGGCGCTGGAGCGGCCGCTGACCGGCAGTGCGCCGTGGCAAAGCGGGATCACCTCCCTTGAATTTCGTCCTTATTATCAGAGCCGCCGCTTTCACGACTCCCCGCCTTTGCCGGACACGGAATTTGCCGATACTGACGAGGTCTGGGCGCTGGAAACCCGCCTGGAGTGGGATAACCTCAACAGCGAGCATAACCCCAGCCAGGGATCGCACAGCCTGCTGACGGTGACCACAGATCCCGGCGGCAGCGATCGTGAAAGCTGGTGGCAGTGGGAACTGAGCCAGAGCTGGTTCTGGGATATCGGGCCGGCCGGTGAGTGGTTTGAGCAGCAGGTGATAGCCTTTAATGCCTATGTGTCGGATGTGCCGAGCTGGAATCAGAGTGAGCAGGTGCAGGGTCAAATCCGTTATCACAGGCCACCGGAATTTGCCCGCGCCAGTCTTGGCGGGCTGTTTCGCCTGCGCAGCTATCCCGGCGGGCGTTTTTCTGATCGCAGTGCGCTCAGCTACAGCATGGAATACCGGGTCATGCCCGAATGGCAGCCGCTGAGCGGCTGGCCGGTGTTTGACTGGTACGATGTCCCTTGGTGGCAATGGGTGCTGTTTACCGATCTGGGGCGGGTGGCAGATCAGTTTGATCTGGCTGAACTGAACCAGGACATGCGCTGGAGTGCCGGTGGCGCAGTGCGCTTTCAGGTGGAAGGTGTGGTGGTACGGGCTGAAATGGCATGGGGCGAAGAGCAAAGCAGCTTTAATGTCATGGTGAATCAGCCCTTCTGAGAGCGGTGCTTTAGCTGTTCGTCCTCCTCCTTTTCAAGGGGGAGGCTAGGAGGGGGTTACCGGGCACCAACGCCAAATCCATGCACGTCGCACGAACCCCACCCTAACCCTCCCCTTGCCAAGGGGAGGGAATAGCAAAGCTTCAGCAAATTCTGTACAGTCCCTCCCCCTTTGGTCGGGGGAGGCTGGGAGGGTTACTGGGTCACAGACTCAAAAGCCGCGCA
This sequence comes from Photobacterium sp. SP02, assembly GCF_038519165.1. Classification (NCBI taxonomy): domain Bacteria; kingdom Pseudomonadati; phylum Pseudomonadota; class Gammaproteobacteria; order Vibrionales; family Vibrionaceae; genus Photobacterium; species Photobacterium sp. SP02. The sequence goes on along the minus strand of NZ_JASJOJ010000069.1, from coordinate 17,442 downwards.
GCTGAATGCGGCGCAGAAACTCTGTCATCACCCGGTCGTAGAGCAGATCGCCAAGGAAAGCATCTTCGACTTTATGATCGATACTCGGGTTATCGTTCACTTCTATCACCACCACCTGACCATTCACTTCCTTCAGATCGACGCCGTACAGGCCTGCCCCAATCTGGTTGGCCGCTTTGAGCGCCACCTCGATCACGTTCTTCGGCACCTGTTTCAGATCCAGGGTTTCAAAGCCGCCCGAGGTGACCCGGCCGCTGTTGTGGTGCTGGTAAATCTGCCAGTGGCCGCGGCTCATATAGTATTTACAGGCAAACAACGGCTGACGGTTGAGGATACCAATCCGCCAGTCAAAATCTGTCGGCAGAAACTCCTGGGCCAGAATCAGCGTACTGCGTGCAAACAGGGTATCCATTTGGGTCAGCAGCTCTTCGCGGGTTTTAACTTTGACCACGCCGACGGAAAAAGCACCGTCCGGCACCTTGAGCACCATAGGAAAACCTATGTCGTTTTCGGCTTGTTCGAGCCAGTTAGGATCGAAGCTTTTCAGCACCACGCTTTTCGGGGTCGGGACTTTGTGCAACCGCAACAATTCGGTGAGAAACACCTTGTTGGTGCATTTCATGATCGACTCCGGATCGTCCATCACGATCAGGCCCAGCTTCTCCGCCGTTTTGGCAAAACGGTAAGTGAAGTTACCGATATTGGTGGTGGCACGGATGAACAGGCCGTCAAATTCGCCCAGCCGCGACAGATCATCCGGGGTAATGGCCTGCAGCCGCATGCCCAGACGCTTGGCGGCTTTCTTAAAATTGTGCAGGGCCGCACTGTCTGACGGCGGCATCTTTTCGTTCGGATCGACCAGCAAGGCCAGATCGTAGCGTGCATTCTTGCTGGGCTTGGGTGAGCGCCACACCTTGTTGGAAAAGCGCTCCAGTGCCTCGGCAAACAAATCCTGCTCAGGATCCGTCAAATCCTGAAACGGGAACGGCGTGATCTGATCGACCTGCCAGTGCGAATCGGAGCGGCGGATGATCACTTTAATCACAGGCACCATAAAGTGCTCGAACAGGCGGCGCGCCATTTTTTCAAAACCGGGCACTTTGGACTGACCAAAGTAAATTTTTTCTTCGAGCTGATCCCCAGACGACTGCAACTGGTGCGCAAAGGCTTTTTCCAGCTGGTCTGACGGTACCGACAACAGGAAGGGCTGAGACAAGTCATTAATTGTCATCACACGGGGAATCACCCTGTGCCCGCGGGCTTCGGCCATCAGCGAGCAGTAATAACCGCTGCTCATGTAACCGTAGTCACGGCACAGGTTAATGACCTGAGTGGCTTTGTTTTCACAAAACGCGCCCTGCTGCAAATATGTGTCGACAGTGACAACCCTGTCAGAGGGAAAATACTGCCGCCAGTCACTGTCGTTGTCGGTAATAATGAGGACTTTTGTCATCTTTTTCTTCACCTATAGCCTTACGGCTAATTTTGGGATTAAATCGAACTAGTCCACTCAAGCGTGAATAAGTCCATGATAGTCCGTATTGCACAGCTTTATGATCTAGATAGTTTAAATGCTCTGGAGGCTCAGCTTTTTGACGGGGATCGAATTTCACCCCGTCAGATGCGGCGGTTTATTAAATCACCCCAGAGCGTGCTGTTTGTCGCGGAAGATGAAGGCCGGATAGCTGGCTATGGGCTGGTGTTATTTCACCGGGGCACCCAGCTGGCGCGGTTGTATTCCCTTGCCGTCGATCCCGTTTATCGAGGCAGGCACATTGCTCAGCAGTTATTGTCTGCCTGTGAAGCGGCGGCACTGGAAAACGGTTTCAATACATTAAGGCTGGAAGTGCGCAATGACAATGTCGCGGCGCGAAATCTTTATGAAAAATGCGGTTATAAACCATTAAAAATTTTAATCCATTATTACGATGATCTGGCCGATGGCGTCAGGATGCAAAAACGCCTGAGCCCGGTGGAAGCTAAGCATTTGCTGCCGCTCCCTTTGTATGTGCAGACCACACCATTCACCTGTGGTCCGGCATGCTTAATGATGAGTCTGTCTTATCTGGAGCCGGCCTTTCAGCCCAGCCGTCAGATAGAGATGCAACTGTGGCGTGAGGCTACCACTATCTTCATGGCATCAGGCCACGGCGGCTGCAGCGGGCACGGGCTGGCACTGGCGGCGCACCGGCGCGGGTGCAAAGTGGAATTGTGGGCTCAGTCACTGTCCACGCCTTTTATCGACAGTGTGCGCGATCCGCGGAAAAAGGACATTATCGAGCTGGTCCATCAGGATTTTTGTCAGCAGCTGGATGAGGCCGGTGTACCTGTAGTGGATGCCATGCCGGCGGTCAGTCAGATTGAAGAGTGGCTGAAACAGGGCTGCTGTTTGCTGATGCTGATCAGTACCTATCGCTTTAACGGCTGCAAAGAGCCGCACTGGATTGTGCTGAGCGGCGTCAGCGATCAATTCTTTTTCTTTCATGACCCCTTTGCTGAAGACAAGGCAGACAGCAGCCATCGCGCCCATATCCCGCTCAATAAAGCCGGACTGAGCCAGGTCCTCGGTTTTGGCCGTCAGAAACAGACGGCCTGTGTGGTGATCAAACCCTAGCGAGTATCGCTTAGGCTTTTTTTGCTGTCAGGGGCCTGATATGGGGAGTTACATACCGAACGGGAAATCTTTCATTCCTTGTTGCAGTTCTGCTCGCACCGGGCTTAAGGCTCTGGCGTAGGCTGCCAGAGATTTGATGGTATATTTGGCCCGGCCGTCGAAGCGCTCATCGCTGACGGTCTTGTCCGCTGCCAGCAGAGTTTCACAGTCGCGGAAGATCAAATGATCCGGGATGAAACACGCATGGTTGTTCTTACTGCCTGTCATGCGCAGCTCACTGATAGGGTAGACACCGTTCACGCTGGCGGAAACACTGGCCAGCAGCACCGGCTTGTGGCCCAGTTCTGCCGACGTGCACAGCAACAGGAAGTTCTTGAGGGCCGGGGTTGCCATGCCGTGCCATTCCGGCGTGATCAGTACCACCGCATCCGATGTTTTCAGCCCTTCAGCGAGCGCTCGCCAGCCACTCCATTCATCATTGCCACTCCAGACCCCTTCATTCCACAGCGGTAGATTAAGGGTACTTAAATCCATGATCTCTGTTTCCTCGAACCCTTGCTCATGGGCCAGGGCCTGTAAATAGGCTGCCGCCTTTACACTGTATGATTGTTGACGATGGCTGCCTGAAATAATGCTGAGTTTCATGGTTCTTTTCCTTTTGTTATTTCTGCGGACGCGTCCAGTGAGTGAAAATAGATAACTTCATACAAAGTATCTTTCACAAAAGATATCTGACTAAAGATAAGCCTGATAAATCTTTTTATCAAGTATCTTTTCATCAAGCTAATAGGTTCTGTTTCTACAAAGTGATGAAGAAGAGCCATGGCTGGCTCTCTGACCAGGCAGGTGGCTGGATTGAGAGGGTTACTGATCCGGCAGCATCATTTTTAATCTGTTGTTCAATTTCATCAGCCATGGGTAGGAAATCTGGCCAGAATTCATCTGGATGCTGCTGCATTTTAAGCTGGTAGTCGCTTTTCTCTCTTTATTTCTTTCGAACTGCAGGATAATTTCCTATAGTTTAGCGGCTGTACATGATTCGCCGAAAGCGTGACCTGGAGCAAGGCAGGTAGGGCGGTGGCGGCGGCATAATTAACAATAAGTTGTAAAATTACCAAAATATCGCCATGCTTATGGCCAGTTTGGCTGTGTAAACGCCGTTGAATTGGACATTCATTGCTGCACCACCGGTTGTGCTGTAGTGAAAAAATAACACATCAGGAACGTCATTATGTTGAAAAACATTAACCCCACGCAAACAACTGCCTGGCAGGCACTGACTGCCCATTTTGAACAGGCACAGGATCTTCAGCTCAGTGAGCTGTTTGCTAAAGACTCATCACGTTTCGAGACGTTTTCCGCGGCGTTCGGCAACGATATCCTGCTGGATTATTCAAAGAACCTTATCACTGAAGAAACGCTGGCCAAGCTGTTTGATCTGGCTGAACAGACCGAACTGAAAACCGCCATTGCGTCTATGTTCAACGGTGAAAAAATTAACCGCACCGAAGACCGCGCCGTACTGCATGTCGCGCTGCGTAACCGCAGCAATACGCCAGTGCTGGTGGACGGCGAAGATGTAATGCCGCATGTGAATGCCGTGCTGGCAAAAATGCAGCAGTTCTCCGACCGTATCATTGGCGGTGACTGGAAAGGGTACACAGGCAAGGCGATTACCGATGTGGTAAATATCGGCATCGGCGGCTCTGATCTGGGTCCTTACATGGTGTCGGAAGCGCTGGCGCCGTACAAAACCCGTCTCAACCTGCATTTTGTCTCTAACGTGGACGGCACCCATATTGCCGAGACTCTGAAGGGGCTGAACCCGGAAACGACCCTGTTCCTGGTGGCGTCAAAAACCTTCACCACTCAGGAAACCATGACCAACGCCCATTCGGCGCGTGACTGGTTCCTGGCTGAAGCCCAAGATCAAGCGCATGTGGCGAAGCACTTTGCTGCGCTGTCGACCAATGCTGAGGCAGTATCCGCCTTCGGTATTGATACTGACAATATGTTCGAGTTCTGGGACTGGGTCGGCGGCCGTTATTCACTGTGGTCAGCGATTGGTTTGTCGATCTGCCTGGCTGTGGGTTACGAGCGTTTCGAAGAGCTGCTGGCCGGTGCGCATGCGATGGATCAGCATTTTGCCCAAGCACCGCTGAACGAGAATCTGCCGGTCATTCTGGCGCTGATTGGCCTGTGGTATAACAACTTCTTCGGTGCCGAATCTGAAGCCATTCTGCCTTACGATCAGTACATGCACCGTTTTGCGGCTTACTTCCAGCAGGGCAACATGGAATCGAACGGTAAGTATGTCGACCGCGGCGGTAATCCTGTGGATTATCAGACCGGGCCTATCATCTGGGGTGAGCCGGGCACTAACGGTCAGCATGCGTTTTATCAGCTGATCCATCAGGGCACTAAGCTGATCCCGTGTGACTTTATTGCCCCGGCAATCAGCCACAATCAGCTGGGTGATCACCACCCTAAACTGATGGCAAACTTCTTTGCCCAGACCGAAGCGCTGGCATTCGGTAAAACCCGCGAGCAGGTGGAAGCGGAATTCACCGCGGCAGGTAAAACGCCGGAGGAAGCGGCAGAGCTGGCGCCATTTAAAGTGTTCGAAGGTAACCGTCCGACCAACTCGATTCTGGTCAAGCAAGTGACCCCGTATACCTTGGGTGCACTGATTGCGATGTATGAGCATAAGATCTTCACTCAAGGCGTGATTTGGAATATCTACAGCTTCGATCAGTGGGGCGTTGAGCTGGGTAAACAGCTGGCCAATCAGATTCTGCCGGAACTGGCGGACAACGCACCGGTGAGCAGCCATGACAGCTCGACCAATGGCCTGATCAATACCTTTAAGCAATGGCGTCAGTAATCTAGCCGGAAGCCTGAAATGATAAAACGCCGCTTTTGCGGCGTTTTTCTTAGTTGCGGCATGCCTTAGGGTTAAGACAGGGCGACCACTTCGCTGGCTTGTGGGCCTTTCTGGCCGTCAGTAACGATAAACTCAACGTTTTGGCCCTCTCTCAGGGTACGACGTCCCTGAGCCTGAATGGCGCTGAAGTGAACAAAAACATCTTTGCCATCAGCAGCAGAGATAAAACCAAAACCTTTATCATCGTTGAACCATTTAACGGTTCCTGTCAGTTTACTCATTTGACGATCTTTCCTTTGTAATCTATTCCTTGCGTTACCCGAAGGCAGGCAACACGAATGCTATTAACAGGTATCTTTATAGGTGAGTAGATGCCTAAATAGCATTTCCAGTCTAGATCGTAACCGGAATGCGGGGCAATGATTTATGCGTTATTTATGCAAAAAGAGTGAAAGAGTTACGCATAGTCACGCCAATAGGTCAGGCCAGTTTGCACTGGCCTGCAGAAAAAGAGGTGGTGTTTGAAAACGTTAGCGGTCGAAGCTGATTTCGATGAAGGCTTTGCCGTATTCAGATTCAAACGGCATGATGATGATCGCCCCTTCGCTTTTGTGCGTGATGGTGTGGCCGCGGCCTGACACAACAGCGGGCGTGGCCATTTCAAAGTCATAGCCTTTTTCAGACAGAATACGTTTAGCGCCACCTGTGACCATATTGGTGATCTCGCCGACCATATCGGTCACTTCATCATTGATGCCATTTGGCCGTTCGCCCAGCATGCGCTGCATGATTTCCAGCGCGAGGCCTTCATCAAAGGTAATGGACATCGAGCCTCTGGTCTGCGGGCCAATCATACCAATCAGGCCAGATACATCACCGCGGGCGACTTCATCTTTTTTCAGCAGAGGTTTTTGCGGGGCCAGCTCCATTGACGCCATGGTCTTGAGCACATTCAGCAGAGAGGCCAGAAACGGGTTTACAAATTCTGCTCGCATAGGATCTGGATTGCCTTGTTGTTGTTCAGAAACGGACTACTTCTTATGTTGGCATGCTTGGCACACACCGTGGCTTTCAACCACATGGTGAGAAATCTGAAAGCCCTGTTGTTGTGCCTTTAGTTTTAGCATTTTAGCCAATTCATCGTCGTGACATTCCTCCACATGACTGCATTCATCGCAAATTAATAGCTGTGAACAATGAGAGGCATGGTCCAACAGATTGCAGGCGATATAACTGTTTGTCGACTCGACTTTATGGACAAAGCCCTGGGCCAGCAGAAAGTCGAGTGCGCGGTATACAGTGGGAGGCTTGGCCTGAGGTTCAGTTTCCCGAAGCAAATCAAGCAGCTCGTAAGCACTGATAGAACTTTGGCGCTCAACAATCAGTTCCAGTACTTTCTGGCGTTGCGGGGTCAGCCGGACTCCACGTTTATCACAGAGTGTTTGGGCCTGATTCAGCAGTTGCATATGATTTGCCATACTTCCTCAAAAAAAGCGACTAGCGTCATAGTCTATCATAGCATTTCAAAAACCTAGCTCTGAGAGACATAATCCAACACGGATGGACAAAATTTTCGTGTAACTGATCACATTCGCATCACCGGTTCAGTCGCTGACGGCATGAGTGATTGATTTATTGACTGGTTTATCAGTCATAAGAGGCTGCCAATTCCAGACATTGTTCCGCAGCGCCAGCAGTCACTGGCGCTCATCTGTCATCGCAGCCACCCGGAACAATGCGAGGCAAAGTGTATGCACAAACCGTTAAATGGCAAGCAGGACTTAGGGGCTTGGTCGATCTTTTCAGGGCCAGCATGCTGCCTGGCCCCGGATCAGGGTTATTGCAGGTTCTGGAAGGTGTCGCAGTCGTTCGGGTTACCGCTTTCAAACCCTTTGCGGAACCAGCTCGAGCGCTGTTCAGAGGTACCGTGGGTAAAGGCGTCTGGCTGAACGGCCTGGCCCGCCATTTCCTGCAGCCGGTCGTCACCCACTGAGCTGGCGGCTTTCAACCCCTCTTCAATGTCGCCGGGCTCCAGCAACTGCATGTCATTGTGGACATAGTAGCCCCAGACCCCGGCATAGCAGTCGGCCTGAAGTTCAAGCATCACGCTCAAGCGATTGGCTTCGGTTTCGCTGGCCTGCTGCTGCATCTGGGCGACCTGCTTGTTGGTGCCCAGCACATTTTGCACATGATGACCCACCTCGTGCGCTATTACATAGGCAAACGCGAAATCGCCGGGCGCCCCCAGTTTTTTCAGCTCATCCATAAAGCTGAGATCCAGATAAACCTTGCTGTCTGCCGGACAATAAAACGGCCCGGACTGCGCCTGACCCATGCCGCAGCCTGTCTGGGTGATATTGTTGTACAGCACCAGCTGTGGTTCGGGATACTGGCCATCGAGCAGCTTGCTCCACACGGTTTCTGTGGTACCCAGAATCGCCGCGACAAACTGAGCCTCTTCGTCAGTGGCCGGTAAGCCACCGGTTTGTGCGCCTTCCTGTTGCTGCATCGCCCCGGAACCGGGCTGCACATCCATCATTCCGGCCCCGCCGGTAAAATACTGGTAAGCCAGGTATATCCCGCCGACAACCAGAATAAGTTTACCCACTTTGGTTTTGAGCAGAAAAGGGAGAAAACGCAGCAATCCAGCAACCGCCATCCCGGAATGAGCTGGCCCCTGACCGCGTCTGTCATCAATGTTGGTACTTTGTTTGGTCTTGCGCCAGCGCATAGGTTTTCCCCTGAGTCGTGAAGAGGTTCTCATCAAGTCTGAACGAAAAGTGCACTTTTTTCCTGTTACACCCTGAGACGGGTGGTATTTTCATTCAGCAGGACAACAGGCTTTTTAGTTAGACGAGATCTTGTGCTTTGCAAATCCGGGAAAAATCAGCATTTTGGTCTGCTGTAAAGCCTGAGTTTTGTAACCTTATGGCTTATTTCTGTTATTTAATGATTAACTTAATGAAATATAACCACTATTGATCAGTTTTTTTACCTGTTCGGATTTATTTACATCTTTCCTTTATCAGATTAAGCCCATGACTATTGCCAGATAGCGATATAAAAACAGTGGGTTACTTATGCCTTGTTATGAGTCTCAACTTGGATGTAACCACGCATCTCTCTGTTTCATTCGAGAATTTCGGTATTTTCATCTTATGTATAAGGGCTTGGTTGCGTATAGGTTTTAACTGTGCCTGATGTGAGGGGTAGGCAATTCCAAGTAACGGACAAACATAAAAAGGAATAACAATGTTTAAGACAATGCTAGGTTGCTGTATCACGTCTGCGCTGGTATTAGCCAGTGCTGCCATTCAGGCTGAAGACTCACAGTTTGCAGCAAGTTCGGAGTCACAGGCCAGGCTGATCACCGCGGCACCTGAGAAGGCAGTCGCCAATCAGTATATCGTGGTGTTAAAAGAACCGGCGTATATCGCCAATGATATCGCCGCACGTGCCGAGTTTGTGGCCCGTACTGTCGAGTCTATCAGCACACTTCATGCTGTGAATGCGGAAAGGGTGTTTGATTCTGCCCTGAGCGGTTTTGTTGCTGAGCTGACGACAGAGCAACTCAAGGCTCTTCGTCAGGACAATCAGGTCGACTACATAGAGCAGGATCAGCGGATTTCACTCGATCCGGTTTTCCCCGAAGCCTTTGATGCCCAGCAGACCAACGCTACCTGGGGTTTGGATCGCGTGGATCAGCGCAACCTGCCGCTGGACGGTAATTTTGTCACCCAATATAACGGCGCAGGCGTGACGGCGTACGTCATTGATACCGGTGTCACCACCACCCATGCCGAGTTCGGCGGCCGTGCCCGTTCCGGCTACGATTTTGTCGATAACGACAGCAATGCCACCGACTGTAATGGTCACGGTACGCATGTTGCCGGCACCATTGGCGGTACGCGCTACGGTGTGGCGAAGAACGTCAGCCTGGTCGGGGTGCGGGTACTGAGCTGTAATGGCTCGGGCACCACATCCGGGGTGATTGCCGGGGTGGACTGGGTGAAACAGAACGCCTCGGGGCCATCTGTGGCGAATATGAGTCTGGGCGGCGGCATTTCTACCGCACTGGACAGCGCCATCAACAGCGCGGTCAATTCAGGCGTCAGCTTCATGCTGGCGGCGGGCAATGAAAACCAGGATGCCTGTAATGTTTCACCCGCCCGGGTGGCAAATGGCGTCACTGTCGGCTCGACAACCAGCTCTGATCAGCGTTCCAGCTTTTCTAACTGGGGCAGCTGTGTCGACATTTTTGCCCCGGGATCCTCCATTACCTCTGCCTGGTATGACGGCAGCTACAAAACCATCAGCGGAACCTCGATGGCCACACCGCACGTTGCCGGGGTCGCTGCGCTGTATCTCGATGAGTATCCGAACCTGACCCCTTCTCAGGTCAGTCAGTTACTGGCCCAGCGCGGCACCACAGGCAAAGTGAGTGATCCGCGCAACAGCCTTAATCTGCTGGCTTACAGCGGCACAGATAATGGCGGCGGCGATCCAGGTACCCCGTCAGACGGCAAACTGGAAAACGGTAAAGTGCAAAGTGGCCTGAGCGGGACATCCGGCAGTGAGCAGCATTACTACATTGATGTGCCGGCCGGACGTACCTTGACGGTCCGCACTTCTGGCGGAACGGGCGATGCCGATCTGTATGTCCGCTTCGGTCAGAAAGCCACCAAATCCAGCTGGGATTGCCGGCCGTATCGTGCGGGTAACAGTGAAACCTGTTCGATCACCCCCACTCAGTCTGGTCGCTACCACATCATGCTCAATGGCTATAACGCTTTCGGCAGCCTGTCGCTGCAGGCCAGTTTCTGAGTCGTTATCACGAATAAAATCATTATTGCCGCGCCCCGGACAAGGAAGTTCAGGGCGCTTTTTTGTTAACCCGTCGCCAGTCGTTGAAATGCGACGCTCTGCACCGAATAACCCGACTAGCTTTAATGAAGCTGAGCGAGCACTTCTGCCGCTCTGTTTTGCCTGTCATTCGCAATCCGGCCAACACCGGTTAAGGAGCCGTAATGGGTTTGTTCAACGATATTCTCAACAAGCTTGGCTTTGGAAAAAAATCACCCCAGACACCAACGCCATCTTCCAACGTCACATTTGCCCCCGATGAAACACCTGCACCCGCCTCTCCGGCTGAGCCAGCCGCTCCGGCCATGGAAACTGTTGATGTGGTCGCCAAACTGGAAGCTATGGCGACCGGCCATCCGGAAGCACTGAACTGGAAAACCTCTATTGTCGATCTGCTGAAACTGCTGGGTCTCGACAGCAGCCTGTCAGCCCGCAAAGAACTGGCGACTGAACTGGGCTGCCCCGCAGACAAAATGGCCGACTCCGCCCAAATGAATATGTGGCTGCATAAAACCGTGCTGCAGAAACTGGCCGACAACGGCGGTAACGTGCCGGATGAGCTGCTGTGACTGAATAAGTAAAAATCGTTTTCTGCATAACCCATCAGCCCTGGACTGACGTGGGCTGATTTGGGTAGTGCCCCCTGAACGGCTATCTTTGACCGCTTAGGTTGCCTGAGGCCGGCTTGGCGCCTTTTTCCTGATCATTTTGTATTCTGCATGTATAATACGCCCCTGCTTTTTAACGAAGATAGTTGCTTTGTACCGCCTGTTGTCGCTTTCGATGTCGTTTTCGACGATAAATGAGGCGAGATTGTCCTGCTCTGGAAGGGGGACGGCGAGGGTACAGTGAACGGAATTCGGGCAATTTCAATTGAAGTGACAGGAAATTCAGAATGACGCGACACACTGAAAACACTCAGGAAACTTTTGGCCTCGCTGGCGAACACCCTTCATGCCGTTTTTCGGTTGCCCCTATGTTGGATAATGCGCACAATTAGCGCCCTGTCTGGGCTCGTGCGCGGTATACGTACCGAACTCGTACGATACTACCTTTCCGGAATACTTTTCAATGTCAGTTTGAACGATTGAGCGTACATTAATATAGCTAGCGGCTTTGTAAGCTCTGGGGAGGGGGGAGCTATTAAGCAAAGAGGTTGTCTTCGGGAGGAACTCTGAAATCTTTAATAAATTGAAGTAATTAGTAGTGACATAAGAACCGCAATCAATATCCTTAACTTATTTTTTTGAGTCACGTCACATTTTTTCTCCTTGTATGGTTTCTGTTTCATATTTGTCTACTATTTTATAGGTATAACATAGATTGATCATACAAATAATTAATCAATCTTAATACTAATGTCAGTTGGCGAGGTTTATCATGAATTCAGGAGCATATTTTTATATATATAAAGATTTTGAAGGTCAATGGAGGTGGTGGTTTGTATCTGAAAGTAAAGATGTTATAGCTATTAGTCAAAATGGTTTTGATAATCTTGCAGATTGTGAAGAATCAATATTTCATTTAAAAACACAATCGCCAAACGCCTTTGATTTTGGATGCGTTAATTACAATATTTCCAAAGAGTGTGAGTACCCGCGTGATTTATGTTTGATGTAAAGTGTGTGAAATTCAAGGCGCACTTAAGCTTATGTTTTTATTGAGCTAAATATTACACCCGGGACTGGGGTAAAAGAATTTTATGAATTGTAAATTATAAATCTACTTGGAAAGCTGTGAGAGCCCTTTTTTAAAAGAATACTTTAATTGGGTTAACTATTTAGTTTCTCAAAAATTATATTTTTGGTGATGGAGGTGGATCATGGCAAGTCTTTCTTATTTCGAAGTTTATCAAGATGATCTTAAGCAATGGCAGTGGCGTTTAAAGTCAAAAAATGGCCAAACGATAGCAGTCAGTTATGGAAGTTATCAAAGATTGGTTGATTGTGAACATTCAATTACACTTGTAAAGCAAGAGTCACCATACTCCCCTGCATTTGGTGATGTAGAGCATAATTCTTCTATAACTCGTTAATTATTAATATACTCAAAACTGTCTGTAATGTTTTGAGTATATTGGATTTATCTACATTCTTTGCCCTGACCAAACAACCTCACCAACCACTTCAAAATCACTGCTCATGATTTCCTCTTTGGATAGTTCCCAAGGCTGATAGCTGTCGTTGTCACTGGTGACAGAGAGGCCGTGTTTTGAAAACTGTAGCCGCTTCACCATCAATTGACCTTCATAACGGAAGACATAAATTCCATCCCCAGTGAACTGATCCACACGGTTCACCATGACCAGACAACCATTCTTGAGCGTTGGATACATGCTGTCACCCTTCACAGGCATCAGGAAGATGTTGTTTGCGTTGACGCCGATCTCTTTGTTGATGAATGTTTCGCTGAATACGATGTCACTGGACTTCTCTTCACACACCACTAAAGCACCGTGCCCGGCACTCACTTCAACCTCATATAAGTCCAAATGCACATAACCTCTTGGCGGAGCAATCACCCCATTTTGTGATATCTGTCTCGCTTTGATGAAAATATCTTCAGGGATGTGATCACGGTACTTCCAGTTAGAAATGGTCTTTGGGGATTTACCTAAAACCCTTGCCAGATCTACATTCTTGGCAGTGTTGGTAAGCTTCTTCAGTTCCTTAAGTTGTTCCTCAAAAGTTCCCATTTCTATCTCCTAGTGTACTTATGGGGTTGATTTGCTCTTTGTGATCCTCAATAATTCCCTTTGTCGTTGTTGGGGGATATTTAGGGTCGTTTGGATTTCCTTAAATGTCTCCAAGTTTACTACATGGAGATTTTATGAACACTAGTTTTGCTTTATTTGCCCGATTCGAAAGCCCAATTGTAGAACTGAAGCAAGTCTCTCAGGAGTTCTTTGGCGTCACACCGAAGACAGCCGAACAAAGAGCAAAAGCTTGTGACTTCCCGATTCCTACTTTCAAACTGCGTGACTCAGAACGCTGTCCCACCATGGTCAAAGTCGAAGATTTAGCGGCCCACATCGACAAGAAATACGCAGAAGCGCAAGCGGAATGGCGTTCGGTACACGGTTAAGAGGCTACGATGGATCCGATTCACGCCCCTTGCCCGGACATGGCTGGCATGGTCAGCCCTGATCCCGAGAAACGCCAGCGCGCTGTATTCCTGCTGGGTAAGTTGCGGGAAAAACACGGGATAAGAAAGCGCACCTACACACCCCGCCCGATGAACTACACATGCACGCCAACAGGCTGCTATGAGGTCAATGAGTAATGCAACACGGTACGGTTTTTACTCGTCATTTCTTAAAACGTCTTCCGCAAGTCGTCCGTCAGGATATCCGCACCAAGATAGCCAGCCGCCAACAGCGCGGCGGGGCTACCCGTGACAACCTTGACCGCTTCAGTGATGAGGCGGTGAAGTTCGGCTTGAAAGTTGCCCCCTTCATTGAAGACAAGTTTTCTTTTGTGGACAGTCGCAACAAGGTCAACGCCGAGCGTTTGAACCATAACATTCTGATGCGAGACGAGGCCGTGCGTAAGCTGGCCCGTCTAGTTGCTGATGAGAATATGCAGGCAATGAAAGACATTGACCCGCAGGTTTTTGACAGCTTTCTGGAAGCTATGAAGCATATCTATACCGTGCTGGCTGAGAATATCCGCGCCATTTCCATTAACCCGCCAGTCATGCCGGGCGACAAGATGGAAGAAGAACGGGCCGAGCAAGAACTCACGGCTTCAGTGCTGAAAATGCAGTCTGAAGAGTGGATTGAACGCCGCCTGTTACACCTTCGGGCGCAGTACATCGAGTACGCCCAGATTGCCCTTGAGCGCGTTGGCGACAAAGGGCACCAGTCGAAATACCTTTCTTACCCGTCTTTCCAGAACTGGAAGAACAAGCAGCGTGAAGCGGAACGCTTCATTCAAGGCACGGTTGTTTACAACGAGGCCACCGGGGAGCACTTCGACCTTGCCGAGGTGATCAAACGCACCACGGCCAACCCGGAAAACCGCCGCATTGAAATGATGGTACGTTCCCGTGGCTTTGAAGAGCTGGCGCAGGACTTGGGTTATACCGCCTTGTTCCTGACGTGGACATTGCCGAGTAAGTACCACCGTAATTCCAGCAAGTGGAACGGGGCCACGGTCAAAGAAGGCCATAGCAATCTGATGCAGCAATGGGCGCAGGCCCGTGCCCTGATTGCCAAGGAAGATATTCACTACTTCGGTTTTCGCGTGGCGGAGCCGCACAAGGACGGCACCAGTCACGGCCACTATTTTCTGTTCTGCGATCCGAAAGACAAAGACACCCTGATTGACATCATATCCAGCGTGGCGACCAGTGAGGACAGAGCCGAGCTGGGCGATGACATTTCCCCGCGCTTTGACGTCAAGGAAGCCGACCCGGCCAAAGGCGGCGCAACGGCCTATATCGCGAAGTACGTTTCGAAAAACATCAACGGCAAGCACATGCCGGACACCGAAGCTGAAGAAAGCGCCTTTCGCGTCCGTGCGTGGGCCTCGGTGCATCGTATCCGCCAGTTTCAGCAGTTCGGCGGTGAGCCTGTTTCCCTGTGGCGACATCTGCGCCGGGCCACCGAAGAACAAACCCGTATTGATCCCAAACTGGAAGCGCTGCGACAGGCGGCGGATTCCTCAAAGTGGGCGCTGTTTTGCCAGCTCGCCGCTGATGCGCAGTTGGCTTATGAAGAAAAACAGAACCAGTACGGCGAGAGCGTGAAAAAGGCTATCGGCTTTCACTGGGTTTCTGAAGGGGTGAGTACTTTCATTTCGACATGCAACGAGACCTACCGATTAGTGAAAAAGTCGGAGTTAGGGGCGCTGTTAGAGTCGCGGAGCGGCTCCCCTTGGAGCACTGAAAATAACTGTAACCCCATGCTCGGAGAGCACTTAAAACAGGTGACCGGATGGAGCCATGCCGGGGTGCAGTGCCTGATTAAACCCATATTGGCCGGGGCCAAAGTGCCAATAGACAAAGATTGCCAGCTCAAACTGGCAAATAACCGCTTAATTGTGACCCGAGGATAATCTGATGATTGAAACCATGACCGCCCAGCAGCTACGCCACGCCGAGAAAGCCATTGATACGGCGGAAGCCTTATCCGTGGAGGTGAAAGGCGAGATTGAAAAACTCAAAGCGCTGGATATGAAAGTGCTGGTGAAAAAGGTCTCTGCCGTGATGTTCAGCGGCGGCTCCCTGAGTCTGGAGGCTATCGGCCTGCCTGCAGACTTTTTTGACAAGCTGGAAATGCTCGACGGGATCAGCGCGAAAGCCCGCGCCGGTTATCGGGCTGAAGTACAAGCCCGTCTGACAGTGCTGGAAGGGGGCGAGGATGAGTAAGAACCCGACCCGCGGCTATATCCGCTGTACGGTGCCCGAGTGCGGCGAGGTCTGCACGGTGCATATGACCGGGGAGCACCGCCTGATGGAGTCCGGCGAGCCGCCGAAGAACCCGCGCAATATTGGCAAGCTCTATTACCGTTGCCCGCGGTGCGGCAACAGTACCAACAGCACGTCAATGCATGAGCACATTGAAAAGCACAAGGTAGATACGGTTCAGGCGCTGGATGATGCGCCTGTTCAAACCGTTAGCGAATCCGTTCGGGAACCCGTTAAGGAACCCGTTCAAAGCGTTAGCCTGAGCGTTACCCAAACCAGTGAGGACGGGTTACCCGCGTTAACCGAACCGGGGGAAAGCGCCCCGAAAATCCACTGGAAAACCCTGTATCCGTGGTTAGTCGGGTTATTTGTACTGGTAATGATTTTAATTGGTCTGTGTAAAGGAAAAAAAGATGACAGCAACAGCGGAAAACTTGCAGCAAATTGAGGCGTTTGACCTCGTCGAAGAACAGCCCCAGGCGGATGACTGGGCGGACTGGGGCGCGGCGATTCAGCAGCTCGAATCACAGGAAGCCCCGGAGCCGGATGACGTGGCGCAGGACGCCGCCAATGATGACGACGCGGCAGAAGCGGCGGTTGATTTGCTGGACTTGGGGTTTGTCCTGTCCGAGCAGGCGATCAGCTTTGCCATCGGGATGGATTTTGAATACGACGAGAAAGCCAAGGGCAAGGTGCTCAAAGCCGCCGGGCCATTGATGCAGAAACACGGGGCAACGTGGCTGAACTGGCTCGGGCAGTACAAAGAAGAAATCCTCTTCTTGGTGGCCGTGGTCGGTCTGGGCGGCGTCACGGCTCGTCAGGTGAAAGGGTTACGGGCGGAGAAGCGCGCCCAACTGGCCGAAGCGCAGGAAAAGCAGGAGGTGGACGATGGCGAAAAAGCCGATCCTGAACCTGCCGCGGCCTAAGAATTCCAACACCCATCTTGACCCGTTGCACCGGGTCATTATCGGCGGCACGGGCAGCGGGAAAACCTCACTGGTCAAGCACGGGAAATTCATTACCGCCAAGGCGCAGGCGGTGTTCTTTGACCCCTATGAGAACTACGCCGGGAAACCCTTTCAGGGCCAGCAGGTTCGGGGCTACCACTCGAAAGCGGATTTCCTCAAGGCACTGGTGAAAGCCCGTCAGGGGCAAAGCGCCTTTAAGATTGCCTACATCCCGGCGGACTTGGTGTTTGATGAGCTGGAATTCTTTTCGGCGGCGGTGTGGTCAGTGCTGGATGGCCGCAAAGCCCCCCTTGAAATCTGCATTGAAGAGCTGGCGTCCTGCTCGCCCACGGCAGGCACCCTGAAGGGGAAAACCGGGGAGCTGTTGCGCGGTGCCCGTCAGTATGGCGGTATCGTGACGACGGTATTCCAGCGGGGGCAGGAGGTGCCAAAAACCATTACCACCCAGTCACCGACGTGGTATCTGTGCGCGGTCAATTCGATGAACGATGCCAAGTATTTATCAGATGCGAAAAGCGTTCCGGTGGCTGACATTGCCGCCTTGCGCTCGGCCAAAGTGAACAAGCTGGAAATCAACAAGCCGATCGCGGATTTCATCCACGTCGAGGACGGCGTGGGCAACTATCAGAAAGGGGCGCTGAACTGCCAGACAGGCCGCAAAGTGGCCCTGAGCTACCGGAAAAACAGCAAAAAATCAGCGTGAT